>CAZATZ010000016.1:11584-15966 GCA_964488175.1 uncultured Spirochaetales bacterium | reverse complement strand
AGATAGAGATAGAGGGTGTATCCTAGGTAAAGAGCGAGAAGAAGAAAGCCGTAAACACGGGGAAGGTAGCCCTTTTTTTGATTTAAAAAGGCTCCTCCGTGCAGGATCCCAAAGGCTAAGATAGCGACGGGAAAGTGCAGGTGGTAGAAATCGAAGGGGATTCGTAAGGGGATTAGCGAAGCGGAGGCGCCGATGACAAAGAGGGCGTTGAGTGTATCGGCTCCCATGATATTTCCGACCATAATATCGGCTTGTTTTTTACGAATCGCCGTGATGGCCGTGATGAGTTCTGGAAGCGAGGTTCCAAACGCAACGATGGTCACAGCGACGGTCTCCTCTGGAACCCCCAATCTGAGGGTAATCTCGATCGCACTGGCGACTAAAAATTTTGATCCTAGAAAGATTCCCGCTAGTCCCAAGAAGAAAAAAAGAATCTCTTTGGCTAGACTGCTCTGGTTTTTGAGGTCGAGTTCCTCCGAACTCTTAGAATCTTTCTGACTTCGAAAGCTATAGATAAGATAGAGGACTAAAACGAGGAGTAATAACCCTCCAAAATAGTGGCTCAGGTGTGGGTCGCTAGGGTTGATCAGAAGGGCGAGGAGTGAGACGAGAACGAGAAGTCCAAGGCTACCGACTTGCCACATTCCAACGGTTTTAAAGAGTTGACGGTTTAAAGGGACTCTAGACATCATTGCGATCAATCCGAAGATAAGCGCTGTGTCGGCGATGATAGAGCCGACTCCGTTTCCCAGAGCGAGTCCCGAGTTGCCCGAGGCTGCGGCCGTCACCGAGACGAAGACCTCGGGTAACGTCGTTCCTAGAGAGACGACGGTGGCTCCTAAGACCCCTTTGGGGATCCCCGTTCGAATCGCCAAACCTACGACGGAATCGATCAGCCAGTCGGCTCCTTTTACCAAGAGAAGGAGAGAGAGTGAGAAGAGAATCCAGAGAAAGATCGAAGATGACCCCTGCAATAGGTGGGCTAATTTTTCCTCATTGACGAGGAGTTCCAAGCTAAGCATGTATCTTTCCTTTTTTATAACGGGTCTCTCTCCAAGGGGTACCTCTCAAAAATCTCTCTTTTAAACGTTCGAGATTTCGGGTAGAAGAGTTTGGCAGAGATTGGTAAAGATTGACAGAATGACGAGAGGGGTTTTACTCACAATCAAGCAGGCTGTCACGAAAGAGTTCAAGAGGTCTCTTCAAATAAGAGGGAGGGATCACCAAACCCGATTCTCGACTACTCGTCCAGCCATATCTGAAGGGTATCCGCAATCTTCGTACAAACGATTTTGAGCTTACTCTGATTACCCGCTTGAAGATAGAACTCTGCCGATTTTAAAAAATTTTTCTTTGAAAAGTAGTGATCTCCCAGTTGAGAAAGTCCGCTATTATTCTTGGTTGTGCGAAATATTTTTTCAGCAAAAACGAAGTCGCCTCGGTTCATCGCTTCGATTCCCTTACGATTTAAAGCACTCTTGTCGACGTCTTCTAACGTCGGTCGGACAACCTTAATAAACTGCTTCGGTTCGGTCGAGTTCAATGAGCGTATTTTCTTAAGTGTATTTTCTAAAGCCATACTTTTTTTGTCGACATTTTTGAATAAAAAGGAACCTCTCAGACCATTTTTTTAACTCTAATTTTAACTCCTTAACTAGACAAAAAATCTCTTCGTTATTCTGGCAAATCGATTTTTTGAGAGGTCTCTTTACGAGGTCACCTTAAGGGAGATGGTCTAAAATTCTCTCACGGTTCTCTTCAAGGCTCTTCGCCCCCTCTTCATAAGATGACTTCATCTTAGAGAATTCAAAGAAGATGTCATCCATAACGGGGCGAATAAGGAGAGTCTTTTCATCTTTTTCCAATCCAAGGTTTCCGCTTCTACCCAGTTCGATGGTGATCGTACGCATCAGTAGGTCGAAGACGTTCCCGATCTTTTTCTTTTTAAACGATTGGGGAGAGGCGTCAATCGCCAAGATGTGAGAGATTCCCTCTTGGTGTGCGACGTGTATGGGTAGGTTGCTGACGAGTCCTCCGTCAACCAAGAGTTTTTCTCCGTGCTGGACTGGGTGAAAGAGTCCAGGAACCGAGATAGAACACCGAATGGCGTAGGCGAGATCCCCCTCTGTGAAAAGATGCTCCTCGGCGGTTTGAACATCGGTAGCGTTGCATATAAAAGGAATGGGGCAGTCTTCAATGAGTATTCCGTCTGTCAATTCATGTAGCAGCGATTCAACCTGATCTCCATAAATAATACCCTTTTTGTGACTCAATCCAGGGATGCCAGCGAGGGCTTTTGAGCCGTGATGCTTCCCTTTTTTGGCGCTGATATCAAAGTAGTCCCAAGGATCAAACTTATTTAAAGCGATATCTTTAATACTCTTAGAAGAGACCCCTGCGGCGAAGAGTCCTCCCAGTAGAGCCCCCATCGAGGTACCGATAATTAAATCGGGGCTTAAATCCCTCTCCTCAAGAAACTCGAGAAAGGGAAAATGAGCCATTCCGTTCGCCCCGCCTCCCGAGAGAACCAGAGCCCATTTGTTCTTCGATTTCTTTTTTTTCATCTCTTTCTGTTCCCTTAAATCACAACGTTTTCTCTCTCGATCCTTTCGAAAATTCTTCTTCAAAATTCTATTTTGGAAGGTTTGAAAAGGTCTCTCGGAAAGGAAAATACCAGTAGAGAAGATCTTCGTATTTTATTCACAAGAAGTCAAGAGAAATCAAAAAAAGAGGAGTTAGCTCTTAATGTTTTAGGAATTCATTCGATATAGGGAGGAGGTGTCTTTTCAGATAAATTTTATCTTTTTAGAAAATTTTATTTTGAATTTTCTCAAAAAGTAGAGAGAGCCTCTCTCCCTGAGAGGAGAGTGAAAGAGTTGATTCGCCCCGTATAAATTTTTCGATTTTCGATTTTTTAACGGATCGGAAAGAGAGTCGAATTTTTTAGAGGTGCTTTTTTTTAGAGGTGCTTTAAGGAGTCTATTTAATGAAAGATATTATTTTAAAAAACCTGCCTTTTCTTATTCCTATTCTCTGTTTCTCGATTCTCTCATTCGCTATCATTTTAGAGCGGATTTGGTATTTTTTCTTAAACAAAGATCGTATCAACGGCTCGATAGAGGAGACTCTCTCCCACCTAAAAGAGAGAGATATGCAGCCGATTCTACCCTACATCAATAAACAGAAGAGTCCGCTCAGTCGACTTCTTTTCGTTGGACTAACGCATTTTCGTCGCTCTTCGATAAACGCCTACAAAGCGAGGTTGCAAGGAAGCGCTCGTGAAGAGCTATACAAGATGGAAAAGACGTTGGATTGGTTGCCAGCGATTGGAAATATCGTCACATTGATCGGCCTTTTAGGAACCGTAACGGGGATGATCACCGCCTTTCGGGCGATGTTAAACGAGGGGTCTGCTGATCCCTATTTTCTGGCGGGTGGAATCTCGCAAGCGTTGATCTCGACCGCCGCTGGACTCTGCGTCGCTATTCCTGCGATTATTTCCTACCATTTCTTTATCAACCTGTGTCAAAAAAATCTGGATCAAATGGCACGCGTCACAAGTGAGCTTATGGTTCAAAAAGAGCAGGGGAGGACTCCCTCATGATCGAAGAAGAGTACTCTCTTAACTTAGAGGTTCGCAAAGAGCGATTCTCTTTTATGTTGACTCCCTTCATCGATATTATTTTTCTGATTACCCTCTTCTTTGTCCTGAACACAAAGTTTGATCAGTTTAAGAAAATTGATGTCGATCTTCCCACGGCGACCCACGGTAAAACTCTACAGGGTGAATTAATACAACTCGTTTTGACAAAGACGGGGGAACTCTACCTCAACGGTGAGGAGACGACTTGGCAGGGTCTCTCCGCTGAGATTGAGCGGTTTCAAGAGAGATCCTCTTCGCAAAAAGAGGTTAGCATCGTGGCGGATAAGGGGATTCGCTATGAGAGTATTGTTCAAGCGATGGATATTTTATACGCGAATAATCTCTTTGATATAGGGCTGGGAATTCGGGAGAGTACGATACCGAAAGAGTCTTAAAGGTACGCTAAAGAGGGTCGGTGGAGATCGGTGGAGAGTGATGACCTAGTGTGGTGATCTGGTGATGGTCTGGTGGTGGTGATCTGGTGGATGTTTTATGAATCAACGAGTCCATAACTCGATCTTATCCTCTGTTCTTCTTCACGGTGTCGTACTCTCGCTCTCTCTTCTTTTTTTGAGTGAGAGTAAGATTTTTCAAACCACCCAAGAGAGAGCTCAGGTAACGATCACACCCCTCTGGCGCGAACAAGAGGAGAGGGTCGGCGAAGAACTCTCTCCCATTCCCAAAAAGGCGGTCGACGACCCGCTCTCTTTGGACGCCTCTGGTGTGTCAGTCGTAGAAC
>CAZATZ010000016.1:0-11484 GCA_964488175.1 uncultured Spirochaetales bacterium | reverse complement strand
CTCGCTCTTGAACCTATCCCCTTTGACGAATTACAAGAAGAGATAGCCCTTCCTGTTGTCGAGGTAAATCAAAGTTTTGAACCGAAAAAACTAGTATTTTCGGAGGAAAATTTTTACTCTCTTACTGATGAAATTTCTGCTGAAGATAGTTCGCCTGAGAGCGTTGACAGTAAATTAGAGACGATTATCAACGGGAATAGAGATGTTCTCTCTCTCCCCAGTTTTGAATTAACGAGTCTGGAATTTGCCACTTTCCCTTTAAAAAATCTTGAGGCTACACTACAAATTCTCCCCGAAGGGAGTGTCTTATCCGTTCAGTTAAGTGAACCAGGCAGTGGTAGCGTCTCCGTTGATCTCTATTTACGTGATCAGTTGTATCAAACTCTCTTTCTCCCCTCAGAAAGCTCACAAAGAGAAGAGGTAAAGATTGAAATCATTTTCCGTTAAATCTCTTAGTTGGGGGCTTTCTCGCCAATCTCCTCTCGATAATCTCCTCTTTTTCCTTCTTCTCTTTCTCATCTCGTTAGCCGTTCCGATCCTTCTTCAGTCGGTGACAAACGTTATCCAAAAAAATGTTGAAGATTTTACGAAACGGCTGGAGGTGGAGCGGGGGTATCATCTCTCTTACGAGAGAATTGAGCCAGGGTTTCTTAACTCCTTTACCCTCAAAGGCGTCCGTTTTAGCGATGAGAAAGGGACGGTTGTCGAGGTAGGAAATATCCAACTCAGCCACTCGTGGTTAAGTCTTTTACGCTCCTTTTTTTTAGGACAACGGTATCAGATCAAGCGTCTCTATATCAAAGACGCCGAGATTTTAATTGAACAAAAGAGGGCGCCCGCAGAGACCGTTCTCCTCGAAGAGGGGAGTGACTCTCCCCCCGCAGTCTCTGAGGTTGAGGCGGAGAGTCAGCAGTGGGTTGAGAGTCTCAAAAAAGGTGATTGGCTCTCTCTAATCCCTCTGGAATTTCAACACCTTATCATTAGAGATAGCACCGTTAAGTTTGCCAGTAACGCAATTCAGGCTGAGTTGACCGATTTTTCTCTCTTGAGTGATAGAACCAAGAGCGGAACGTTTGATGTCTTGAGCCGTCTGAATATTCAATTACACTTGATCGATCAGACCGAACAGAGGTATCAGCTGCGGGGAAAGTTTCTCTTTGAGGCGGAGATAGATCTCAACGGTGAAGAGATCGCCTTTGAACTCGAAAGTAGAGAGGTTTTCTTTAACAATACCCCCTTTGTGAATAAGACCCAGTACGGCTCCCTGCGAGGTTCGGAGCTGTCACTACGATTCCAACGAGAGGAGGATACTTGGTTATTTTTAACCGTCGACAATTCGACTCTCTCTCTGCGACTCTCTCTCGAAGCCAATCAAGTCTCCTCTTTCTTCGCTCAAGAGATGAAACGCACCCCCTTCATTGATCCAGCCAAATCGACACTGGCTCTCAATTTGGATCTTCACTACAACTTGGAGACCCTCGCCCTTCTTTACACCGCAGATGCCCAGATAAAAGGGGAGGATCCCCAGCAAAATTCTATTTTATTCACCACGAATTTTGAAGGAAATAACTCGGTCATTACCTTTAAAGAACTCCGTGCCAGCCGAGGAGACGACGAGCTAGAGTTTACGGGGAGTTTTGAGACGAAGAGACTCTTTCCTAACGGAGAGTTCAGCTTCACTCGACGGGGACTCTCTGACGCAGGGAGTATCTATTACCGCCTTCTTTTTCGTTCTGATGGGAACAACTTACGTCTTTTTAACCCCACGCCTTTAACGATTAACGAAGATGTTTTTTTCGATTTTACAGCGAATCTCTCTCTTGAAAATACTCTGTATGAGGGGGGGTACTCCTTGACGCTGAAGGACTCCGAAATCGATTCGATTCAGAGGATTAAGGGGGATCTACTCTTTGATCGAGCGACTCGAGATTGGTCTCTCTCTTACGGTGGGCAGTTTTTACCAAAAACTCTCCCACACCTCTCCCGTGAGGGGCAACGAAGAGAGATAAAAGAGCTTGAGGATCTTCTCTTCTCTTTGGAGGGGGAGATGGGAAATCAAAAGGACGTGTTCCATTTTGACCTAGATAATTTTAATCTCAGACAACGCTCAGGTCTGGCTGATCTGGCGGAGCTTGATTCTGTGGGTGTTAAACCACTCTACCGAGGAAGGGCAAATTTTTTAGTAAATAGGGGCGAGGTGAGTGGTTCTTTGGCTGTGAACAAACAGAGAGAGTCTTTTGCTGGTTCTATCAAAGAGGGCGTGTTGCAGCTCGCCACCCTCGATCAGAAGATATGGATCGAGACGGATTTTCTCGAGAAAAAAGCGCGTTTAAACTTGAATCGTTTAGCTCTTTTACTCAAAGGGGAGTGGGTTGAACTCTCCCTTGAATCTGAGATCGATTTTACAGATTCCTTCCAGATTTCGGCGGATAAGGTTGAGATTCGACCTCAATCCGAGACTCCCCTTCAGCCGGTTCTCCGAACAAAAATTCTCGCCACTCCCGAGAAAGTCGCTCTCTACGATCTCGAGTACAACGATCTCTACTCAACCCTTCAAGGAGATGGGTACTGGTTTCGTGACGATTCTAGCGTATCGCTCTCACTCATTGGTGAACCGACTCTTGAAAGGGAGCGTGAATACTACTACATTAAGGGAAAAATCGAACCAGAACCAGCTCTTAATATCGAGTACCAAGGCTCTCTTTTAGAGCGCACCGGTTTGAAGGAGTTAGAGGGAAAGGCGAGTGGGAGCGGATACCTCTTCACCTTGGGTGGAGAGCCGCAGCTCTCTCTCTCGGTGGAAATTGATCAAGCCGTTTTTAAAAAAGAGTACTTGTCGGTCGACTCGGCTCTCAGGGTGACGGGTGATTCTTTTCGATTTGATTCACTCTCTCTTGGGTACGGAAATCTCTCCGTAGATACCCGTTACTTTCTTCTGAATAATCAAAATCTACGCTTCTCTTTCGATTTTACCAGCAGCTCCTATTTCGCGAGTAATTCGATCAATTTTACAGGAATGGTAGAGTCGGACGGGGTTGAAGTTGACGAGCCGAGCTGGGTATCTCTCTTCGCAGGTGACTGGAGCGGGCTTGTTAACTCCTCTTCTCTCTACTGGAATGATCAAGAGTATCTACCGGCGATTCAGTACTCCATCTCTAAAGAGAAAGATGCGTTTTATTTCTTCGATGTGGAAAAGAGACATATATGGTTTTCTCATCAACGAGAAGGGGAGGAGACGCAGTTTGTCTTTCACGCAATCTCGCCCTACTTCCCTCTCTATCTCATCTCGAATGGAACGATTAAACCCGACGGGATAGATTTTAAGATAGAGCAAATTTTAGCCGATGCGAAACTCCTGAATCTAACGATTCCTCGTCGAATCCGTGATCCCTTTCACCAGACCCCCTATGTTATCTTCGCCGATGGGCTTGTCTCAGGAAATTTAAGGGTCTTTGGAGACCCCGCCGATGTGAAGTTGGCAGGGGAGCTGTACGTCAGCGATTTAGCGGTTCAGACCCCCTATATCGATACCCGTTATGAGATTGAGCCGGTATCCTCTTTTATCTTCTTCAAGGAAGATACGATTACGATTCCCCCTATTGAATTCGGTGCTGGCCCTGGGGTGATTCGTAGCTCCGCTGAATTTGTTATCCGAGAGAATCAACTGACAGATTACTACGTCCGAACTACCCTCGATGGAAAGGAGGGGGTTCCCGTCGGATACAAGGTTCTTGGATTTGAAGCGAGTGGGTTCATGAGAGGGTATTTTGATTTGACCAATACCTCCAAGCATCTCTCGTTGGGAATTTCTGGAGTGGAGGGGGAAGAGACGGCGATCATTAACGAGCTTGTTCTCTTAGGCTCTCTCTCTTCGGAGGGAAAGAGGCTCAATAGAACCGTAGATCCCTTTCGAGATTCTCGGGTGAGACGAAACGACTCTTTTTCTCTCGATATGGAGTTGGCGTTGGGCAAAAATCCCGAACTCTACTATCCCACTCCCTCTCTGCCTATCTTGCACTTAGAGGGAAAAGAGGGAAGTCCCATTGGCGTGAAATACGATACGAGAACAGGGCGAACAATCCTCTCAGGAGAGGTAAATCTTACCTCTGGAGAGATTAACTACCTGCAACAACAGTTTCGACTGGATGCGGGAAAGATAACCCTCTCTGCGAATTCACCCCCTTATCTCGACGCAAAAGCCTCACTGACGATTACAGAGTTGAGTTATTCGTCGAGAGCAGAATCGACAGGTATCGTGATTGGATTACTGGCTCAGACATACATCGATGAAAATTTGATCGACAACTTTAAACCGATATTCTCCTCAACGCCCCCCCGATCCGAACAACAGATTCTCGCCTACTTACAAGGAAGTCCTCTGCCAGATTCAAATTTTACATCCGGTCAGAGCAATACGGGATTTCAGATCTTTAGCCAGTACGTTGAGGCCGCCTCATCTGAGAGGTTCGACACGATCTTTTTCCGTCCGTTAGAGACCTCTCTTCGTGAGATTCTAAACCTCGATGTGGTTCAAATTAATACAAATTTTATCGGAAACGCCCTCGTTGGATCGCTGGGAACCTTTAACAGACCCCTCAACGCAGGAGGAAGTACTGGTCTGAATTCCTCCTCCAATCAATTGGGACAGTCGGATCTAAGACAGTATCTTGATAATACCTCTATTCGGCTGGAAAAGAATCTAACCGAGGAACTCAGTATAGGAACAGGACTCCAGTTAGACTACTTTTCGACGGGAGCGAATGTAGGAAGTCTGGGTTTCCTCCAGTATGAATTCTCCCTCTTTTTTAACCTAGCCCTCCCTCCGTTCTCCGTGGGAATGGGGATAATCGCCACGACTGGAGAGCGGTATATCCAGAAAAACGACCTCCCCTTTGCGGGAAATATGCGAGTGGGATTTGATTATGCGTATTGAGAGATGGGCAGAGAGGTGTTTGGGGTGAGGAGAGATCGCACTCCTCGGTTATCGACGAGAGGAGTGAATTCGTTTAAGAAAAAACTGGATGAGTTGCCAATCCCAAGGCTTGTCGATATACAGGTCGAGAGAGGAGATATTTAGTTTTAAAAAGAGGCGACGTAGCTCCCGTTGTGCTTTCTCATTTTTAAGACGCCAAGCCTCCCGCACTTTCGCCGAAGAGGTATCGATCTCCTTCTGAAGCCCCCCCTCTCCATCACTAACAGAGAGCAGACCGACACTGGGTAGCTCAAAATCAAAGAGGGAGTACGGGACGATCGCAATCGTCTCAAAGTGCTGTGCCGTGATAGAGAGGGCTTTTTCGTACCCTTGGTCGTGAAAATCGGACATGATGATGACGAGAGAGTCGTGCTCCGCCGTTTTCCCAATAAAATTGAGAGCGGCCGTCAAATCGGTCTGATGCCCCTCTGGTTGAAACTCTAACACGGCCTTTAAGAGTTGAACGGTCTGGGTCTTTCCCTTGGCGGGTGGGACGAAGAGTTCGACTTTATCACTAAAGAGAAGTAGCCCAACAGCGTCTTGGGTTCGCATCGCAACGAAAGAGAGAGCGGCGGAGACTTGGGCGAGAACATCGCGCTTACTGACTCCTTGGTACTCACTCAATCCAGAGCCGGAGAGATCGAGGAGAAGGTATATCTTTAACTCTCTCTCCTCGTGGTACTGCTTGACGTGGAGAGAGCCGACTCGGCTCGTGACGTTCCAGTCTATCGAACGAATATCGTCTCCTGGAATATACGCTCGTACCGTCTCGAACTCTAGCCCTTTCCCTTTAAAGGCACTGGTGTACTCTCCCTGAACGACGGAGTTGACGAATCGTTCCGCCTTAAGTTGAATGAGTTCAATCTTTTCTCTTATCTCTTTATCTAACATCCTCAGGAAAGAGTAGTTCTTTTTCTCTCACTCTTCAACCCCCTCTCTCTCTGGTCGTGCGTGGGTATTTCAGTTCCTTGACTTAGCATAAAATATCTCCGTTATTTTCTGAAATCGACTCCTCAATTCTGGCAATGGAATTTTATATGAGAACGTTTTAGATTATGAATCGAATAAAAACTTATTTATTGTCGACTCTCTCCTCGTTTCTAACTAGGCAAGGGGAGAGGAATATTCTATACTCTCTCGTATCATTTATACGAAAGAAGAGAGGAGATCTATCTTATGAAGGCGTTGGTAAAGAAAAATCCAGAGAGGGGTCTTTGGCTCGAAGACGTTCCTGTTCCTGAAGTGGGAGAGCGAGAGGTTCGTATTCGAGTAGAGAAGAGTGCTATTTGTGGCACCGATCTCCACATCTATACATGGGACAAGTGGGCTCAAAAAACAATTCCTTATCCCATGGTTGTCGGACACGAATTTTACGGAAAGATCGAGTCTCTTGGTGCGGGAGTCAAGGATTTCAAGGTGGGAGATCGCGTCACGTCAGAGGGACACGTTATCTGTGGTCACTGTCGAAACTGCCTCACTGGTCGAGGACACAACTGTCAGGACGCTAAAGGTCTGGGTGTCAACCGACCCGGCTCCTTCGCCGAATACGTCGTTGTTCCTGCGACCAATCTCTGGGCAATCCCCGATGATATCGAAGATGAGATCGCCTCCTGTTTTGACCCTCTAGGGAATGCGATCCATACGGCTCTCTCTTTCGACCTCTGCGGAGAGGATGTTCTGATCACAGGAGCTGGTCCTATCGGTCTGATGGCCGCTCAGATTGCTCGTTTTTGCGGAGCAAGAAACGTTGTGATTAGTGATATCAATCCCGTTCGACTCAAGATGGCGGAGGATCTAGGGATAAAGGGGGTCAACCCTTCACAAGAGTCCATCACCTCTCTCTTTGATTCGCTGAAAATCAAGGAGGGGTTTGACGTCGGGCTTGAGATGTCGGGAAGCCCCCTCGCGTTTGGTGATATGATAAAGAGTATGGTTCACGGGGGAAAAATCTCTCTCTTGGGACTCTTTAAAGAGGAATTTTCTGTTGATTGGAATGAGATTATTTTGAACGGTCTCGTCCTCAAAGGAATTTATGGCCGTGAAATGTTTAATACTTGGTATAAGATGACCGCACTCGTTCAAGCGGGGTTGAATATCAAGCCGATCATCACGCACCGATTCGCTTTTTCAGAGTATGAAAAAGCGTTTGAGACGGCACTCTCGGGAGAGGCGGGAAAGGTGATTCTCGACTGGACAAAGTAAGAAATTATTTCAATAAGAGATCCTAAAAAAGGAGTAACAAAATGATTCAAGAGATACAATCTCTTTTACAGAGACGATTAGACGAGATAGAAGAACAGGGTTTGACGAAGAGAGAACGGGTGATTACGAGTGCGCAGGGGGTAAATATTCGAGCGGAGAACGACTCCGCCCTCTTAAATCTCTGTGCGAACAACTACCTTGGGTTGGCCAACCATCCGAAGGTGGTTGCGACGGCGAAAGAGAGTCTTGATTCGCACGGATACGGTCTCTCCTCTGTTCGATTCATCTGTGGAACGCAAGATATTCATCAAGAGTTAGAGAGACGGCTTAGTGATTTCTTGGGGATGGAAGAGACGATACTCTACTCCTCCTGCTACGACGCCAACGGAGGACTTTTCGAGACACTCTTGTCAGAAGAGGACGCTATCATCAGTGACGAACTTAATCACGCCAGTATTATCGATGGGATTCGACTCTGTAAAGCGAAGCGATTTCGGTACAAGAATAACGACGTGGAAGATTTGGAGAGAGAGCTAAAAAAGGCGGAGGGATCTCGGATCAAGTTGATCGTGACCGACGGTGTCTTTTCGATGGACGGTGTGATTGCGAGATTAAAAGATATTTGCGATTTAGCGGATAAGTACGGCGCCCTTGTGATGGTTGATGATAGCCATGCGGTCGGGTTCATCGGAGAAGAGGGACGAGGAACACACGAACTCTGCGGCGTCCTTGGGCGAATTGATATCCTAACGGGAACCTTGGGTAAAGCGTTAGGCGGTGCGAGTGGAGGGTACACGAGCGCAAGAAAGGAGATAGTGCAACTTCTGCGACAACGCTCAAGACCGTATCTCTTCTCCAACTCTCTTGCCCCTGTTATTACATCGACCTCTCTGGTGATTCTTGATCTGATCAAAGAGTCCGATGCGTTACGAAAGCGGTTGAGAGAGAACACCGAGTACTTCGCCAAAAGAATGCGAGAAGAAAAATTTGATATACCAAATGCAGAACACCCCATTATCCCCGTCATGTTTTACGAGGCGGAGAAGGCGGTCTTTATGGCAGACGCCCTTTTGAAAAAGGGTATCTACGTGATTGGGTTCACCTACCCCGTTGTTCCAAAGGGAAAGGCACGCATACGGGTTCAGGTGAGCGCAGGACATACACAGGATGATTTAGAGTCTGCGGTTAAGGCCTTTTGTGAGGCGAGAGACTCTCTTTAGAAGTGTTCTTTAGAGATACCTTTTAGATCAGAAAGGAAGAGACGTATTTGTGATTATTACCATTGACGGGCCCGCAGGCGTTGGAAAGACGACTCTCGCCCAAAAAATAGCCGATCGCTTCTCCCTCTTGAACCTTCAAACGGGGATCTTTTATCGGGCAGTAACCTACTTCTCTCTACAAAAGGGGTACTCCCCGCAGGATGTTGGTGCTATCTGCGAGGTTGCCAAATCCCTGAACTTCTCCTTTGATAAGGATGAGTTGTTGGTGAACGGGGAGATTTTAACTCCCGTGCTAAGAACGAAAGAGATAGATAAAGAGGTCTCGTGGGTCGCTGGAATTCAGGAGGTAAGAGAGATTTTGAATCAGCACTTTCGCGACTTGGCGGAAATACGACCCCTCGTCGCCGAGGGGCGGGACATGGGAACCGTTGTCTTTCCCACTGCCGATGTCGCTTTTTTTATCGACGCCTCTCCCCAAAAACGGGCAGAACGGCGGTACAAAGAGGAGATTAGTGATCTCTCTTTGGAAGAAATTGAGGCTGAAATTATAGAAAGAGATCGCCAAGACAGAGAAAAAATGGTTTGGAATCCTCAAAAGGCGAAGAAAAGTCTTCACATAGATACTACTGACTTGACCTTAAATGGTGTTTATGTAAAAATGACGAATAAAATTTTAGAGTACAGGAGTTTAACGAATGGATAGATTGGCAACAGAGAGTGGATCTGAAGAACATTTCAGCATGGAAGATCTAGAAAAAGAATTCGGATTCGCAATGCCGGAGGTGCAAGAGGGCTCTATCGTAGAGGCCGAAGTCGTTTTGATTAACAACAATTCTGTGTTTTGTGGAATTGCTGGAGCCAAGGCGGAGGGAGAGGTTCCCCTCGAAGAGTTTGAAGAACCTCCCAAGGTCGGAGACAAGATACAGGTTCTCCTCAAAAGAAAAGAGGGGCTAGGCGGACGACCTTTTCTTAGTAAGTCGGAAGCGGACAAAAACTCTGTTCTCGCCGAGTTGGGGTCGACACAGCTCAACCAAGTTCCTATTTCGGGAAAGATTGACTCTTTAGTCAAAGGGGGATTTCGTGTCTCTCTGGGGGGCGATGTTTCAGCCTTCTTACCCCTTTCCCAGTTCGATGTCGTGCGTATTCCTGAGCCAGAAACGGCGATTGGAAACACCTATGACTTCCTTGTTGACCGAGTGAGTCAAGGAAGGGGCGGGTTAAACGTCGTCCTCTCCCGTAAAAATCTTCTGCAAAAAGAGATTGATACAAAACGAGCGGCTTTCTTTGAGACAACCGAGGTCGGAGACGTGGTCAAAGGTATCGTAAAGAGTTTTACAACCTTTGGTGCTTTTATCGATATCGGCGGATTTGATGGACTTTTACACGTCAATGATATGAGTTGGGGACACGTCCGTAAACCGGAGACGATACTCTCTCTCTCAGAAGAGGTCGAACTCAAGGTTATTAAGTTAGACTACGACAATCGTCGAATTAATCTCTCATTACGTCACATGAAACCAGATCCTTGGGAGACCTTTGAAGAGAGATACCAAGTTGATCAAAAAGTTTCAGGAAAAGTCTCTAAGTTAGTTACTTTTGGTGCCTTTGTCGAAATTGAAGAGGGGATTGAGGGGTTGATTCACGTCTCAGAACTCTCTTGGGTCAAGAAAGTGCGCCACCCAAAAGATGTTCTTTCTCTTGACCAACCCGTCGAGTGTGTCATCTTAGGCTACGACATTGGAGACGAGCGTATCTCGTTAGGGTTACGCCAGACGATGGAAAATCCATGGCAGACAATCGATGAATTATTTCCTGTCAATAAGCAGGTTAAGGCGAAGGTTATTAAGACCCTCTCTTCTGGTGCTATTGTTGAACTAGAAGGGGAGGAGGGCGTTGAAGCCTTCTTGCCAGTTCAAGAAATTTCATGGGTACAGCGGGTAAAAAATGTCTCCGATTTCTTTAAAGAGGGAGACGATATTGAGTGTGTTGTCCTCGAAATTGACAAAGATAAACAGAAGTTGCGTGTTGGCTACCGACAGATCTCTGAGAACCCTTGGACCACCCTTTTAGGCAACTACGGTGTTGGTGCGGAGGTCGAAGGCGAGGTCACTTCTATTACCGACTTCGGTCTTTTCCTCAAAGTTGAAGGAGATATCGAGGGACTCATCCATCGAAATGAGTTCCAAAAAGTCGAAGAAGGGGCTGACGAGAGTTCGAAAAAAGAGTTCAAGGTGGGGGATAAACTGCTCGCCGTGATTACCAACCTCGATATCGAGAAACAGAAACTCTCTCTTTCGATTCGCCAATTAGGAGAGATGAAAGAGCGACGTGAGATATCTCAATACATGGATAGCGATGGAAAAAACGAGTCTACTGGTGGCTCCATGGCTGACTTTGTTAAACCTGAAGAGGAATAGGTTTTGGTGAAACAGTCAATTTTTTTGAGTCTTTTTAAGAAAGATTCAAAACGTTTTCCTCTCATCATCGGGGGTCTCTTTCTCGCACTGCTTCTCGTGATTGTTGCGGTTTATTTCCTCCGTCAAGGATTCTCTGGTGGTAAAGCTGACGACTGGAAGGCTTGGGAAGAGATCTCAGTTCCTCTCAACGAGGCGATGAGCGACGAGGGAGGGATTTCCGAAGAGCTTAAACAGAAGATGGTTGAGTTTAAAGAGAGTCCTGCGTATCAAAGGAAAGCAATTCAAACAAATTATCTCATAACAGAGGCGAATCTTGCCCTTCTCGAAGAGGATCAAGAGAGGGCTGAAGAGATTTGGCTCGATCTTGTTGATCGTTTTGAACCGAGTTATGTCACCTCTCTGGCTCTCTTTAATTTAGCCAATCTCAGGTGGGAAAACGGTGAAAACGAGCAGGCACTTGAGTATCTTACGACAATGACAGAGGACGTTCGTTACTCCTCTGAGACGGCACTTTTCCCCGAAGCCCTCTTTTTAAAAGGGGTGTTAGAGGAGGAGCTGGGCAATACGGAAGAGGCTACCCGAGTCTATAAACAGCTGACAACTCTCTTTCTCGATACGCAGTTTGGAACTCTAGCTCAAGATCGACTGATTTTCTTGGGTGAGGTAACGGTCA
>CAZATZ010000015.1:3581-16591 GCA_964488175.1 uncultured Spirochaetales bacterium | reverse complement strand
CCTCTGACCTTCACAATAAGGGTCTCTAGTTCGGAGAGAATCCAACTATCCAGCGGATTATTCACCTCAGTGGGTAGCTCGGAGGGGGTGATCTCATCGGTATTGGCGTAGGTTACAAAGAAGGCGTACGCATTCCATAACGGCAAGATAACCTTTTTCATCTGATCTTTGACGGCCTCATCACTATACTTGAGAGATTCCGCTTTCACCACCTGAGAATCCATCAGAAAGAGTCGGAGAGAGTCGGAGCCAAACTGGTTGATCACCTCCATCGGATCGGTGTAGTTCTTGAGAGACTTTGACATCTTTTTAGCGTCAGCAGCCAAGACCAATCCGTTGACAATAACGTTCTTAAACGCTGGTCGTTCAAAGAGGGCGGCCGCCAAGACGGTCAAGGTGTAGAACCATCCTCTCGTCTGATCGAGTCCTTCGCAGATAAAGTCGGCGGGGAGATGGCTCTCCACAAACTCTTTATTTTCGTAGGGGTAGTGGCTCTGGGCGTACGGCATTGAACCCGACTCAAACCAGCAGTCTAAAACCTCACTGACGCGCGTCATCGTTCCCGAACACCCTTCACAGGAGCAGGGAAAGGTAACGGGGTCGATGATGTGTTTGTGGAGATCGTCGACCTCTTCTCCGCTTCTCTCTTTCAGCTCCGCTAAACTACCCAGACACTCCTTGTTTTCACACTCAGAACAGACCCAGAGGGGGATAGGATTTCCCCAGTAACGGTTTCGACTGATCGCCCAATCGGGGGCGTTGGCGAGTCCTTTACCAAATCGTCCTTTTTGTAGGTGTCCAGGGATCCAGTGGATCGTATCGTTACAGGCCAACATCTTCTCTTTGATCCGCTCAATGCGCACAAAGAAGGAGCTAACAGCTCGATAGATAAGTGGCGACTCACACCGCCAACAGTGGGGATAGGCGTGCAAGTAGTTTTCACGCTTTAAGAGTACCGAGCGACTCTCAAGTACGGCGACGATATCACGATTGCAGTCTCGAACAAATCTTCCCGCATACTCTGGAACGACCTCTGTAAAACGACACTCTTCATCGACGGGAGCGATAACCTCTATCTCTGTCTCTTTAAGCAGACGGTAGTCATCCTCTCCAAAACCGGGAGCGGTATGGACGATCCCCGTCCCCTCTTCGGCGGTGACATACTCACCCAGATAGGTACGAAAAGCTTTGTTCGAACGTTGCGCCTCAAAGTGATCGAAAATGGGTCGATACTCGATTCCTTCCAGCTCTTTTCCGTATTTCGTCCACTCGATTTGATACTTCTCCTCTTCACCAAAAAGAGAGGCGAGACAATCTTTGGCTAAAATGAATTTTTCAGTAGGATTTTTCTCGAGGGCTACTTGAACGTACTCGATCTCCGCACCCAACGCAAGGGCTAAGTGACTAATGAGAGTCCAAGGGGTCGTCGTCCAAGCACAAAAATAGGTATTGGGAGTCTCTAAAAGTTCAAATTTTACCGTGACGGCTGGGTCGTGAATATCTTTATAACCACCAAGGTTAAGTTCATGGTTTGAGAGAATTGTCGAACAGCGGGGGCAGGTCGGCAGGATATAGTAACCTTGATAGATTAAATCTTTCTCCCACAACCGCTTAACGACCCACCAGATAGACTCCATGTAGGAGCTCTCCATCGTCTTATAATCGTTATCAAAATCGACCCATCGACCGAGTCGTGAAATAATGGTCTCCCACTCCTTGGTGTACCGCAGAACAATCGAGCGACAATACTCGTTAAATTTGGCGACTCCGTATCGCTCGATCTCCTCTTGACCCGAGATTCCCAGCTCTTTCTCTGCCTCGTGCTCAACGGGTAATCCGTGACAATCCCAGCCAAAACGACGAGAGACCTGTTTACCCAGCATGGTTTGATAGCGAGGGATAATATCTTTTAAGGTATTGGGAACAAAGTGTCCGAAGTGGGGTAGCCCTGTCGCAAAAGGAGGCCCGTCGAAGAAGAGAAACTCCTCCTCCCCTTCCCGATTCTCAATGCTCTTTTCAAAGATACGACTCTCTTGCCAGAAGGCGAGGATCGCCTCCTCCATCTGAGGAAATGAGATATCCAGATTCACTGGTTTGTACATGGTTTTTTCCTTTTCAATCTTGTCGCACACCTCTCAAGCTCTCGTTATTCTCAACGTCAACGAGAGATAGGCGAACAAATTCAGTTAAAAAAATTCTTTAGGGTACCTCTCAAAAGTCGATTTCAGAGAATAACGAAGATATTTTTTGGCAAGGCAAGGAACTGAAAACGGAGTTTAGCCGAGATTTACCACGGTACTAAATGATTCTTTCAGTGACGCTGAATTGACAGAAAAGATCGAGTTAGAACTGAAAAAGTTTTTTTAGAGATGCCCTTTACAGTGAGAGACCGTCGACAGAAGAGAAGAAAATTTCATCACAAAACGGCAACCCAAAAAAACATTAACAAAGAAAGAAAAAAATATAAACACATACACCACGAAAGGTACCTCTAAAAAGTCGATTTCAGAAAATATCGAGTGAGAAATGAAAGAGAGTTTTTTAGAGGAACCCTGAAGAGAGAATGGTTTGAGAGGGATGGTAGGTAGATTGACGAGAAGAGGGGGAAGAGAAAGAGTCGCAAAGAATTCACCAAAAGAGGGAATTCTCACGCCGTCTCACTACTTTTTAGCTCGATTTAAGGGGGGGTGTGAAGAAATCATCTCTCAACAATCGGTTGATGTCCGATTAAGCTCGATGATACCCAGATTAACGACTGACTTAGGAGAAATAAGTCAGAGACTTTTTTTCCAAGGGAGGTACCCTTTACTAAAAAACAAATCCGAAGTTTAACCCGTAATCAGGGGTGATGTCAACCGCTGACTCTCGGTTACTAATCGCAAGACTACCCTCTAGTTCAAAGGAAAAATCGAGGCGTTTAAACGCAGAAAAAATAGTCTTAACTCCGAGTCCTGGAGTTATCTGGTAGGAGATGGGTTTATAGGTTGGAACACTTGAAAAGCCTATTCCAACGAGTCCAGATCCATAAATTTGTACCCGAACACGTCTCGCATCAACTCCCTCTAGTGCTACTTTTTTATCACCAAATTCAAAAATTTCTATCTGAGTCCCTATCCCAAGGTGAGCGTTGTAGCCCCCCCGTTTTGGAAGTTGTGCGACGAGTTCAATATAGGGGCTAAACAACCCCTTATCTGCGTTATAATTCCCTGTAAATCGCATCATACCCTCTCTTTGGGTATAGACCTGAAGGGTACTAAAACTAAGAGCGTAACTCTTTCCACGTATGTTACGACGAAGCTCTTTTGCCTCTTTCTTCGCCAATCTTTTCCGTATTCGAGCCTCTTTTTTCTCTTCAGGAGATAGATCCTTTTTGGCAAGAGTCGCCCCTTCGTCGGAGAGGGCCCCCTCTAAATCGAAAGGTATCTCTCCAGGAATCGGACGTTGAGCAAGAACTGGAACTTTTTTTCTTCGTCTTCTCTTCCTCTTCTTCTTCTTTCCTTGACTTTGAGAACTCTGTTTATTGGAGGCTTGCAATTTATTAGATGTAGATGCTCGGGGTTTAGACTTCGACTTTTCCGCTTCGGAGAGGGGGGGGACAGGACTCTGATCGCTCTTTTTCGTACTTCGATTAATAGACGAAACGCTATCAGTCCCACTGAGATCCCCTCGAGCTAATCCCGATTCAGAATTTCCGCTGTTTTCCCTACTACTGGATTTCGATTGCGGGTTCTGACCACTTTTCTGGTTTTGTTGACGCCTTCTAGCCTGTTGCTTCTTTTTCGAACTAGTAGATCTTTCTAGTGAATCGTTCGAAGCGGTCGCACTTTGTGAAAAGACCGAGGAAGTCGTAGAAAAGAAAAGGGAGGTAAAAAGAAGGAAAAATAAGGCAAGGTTCGATTTATAAGTTACCATAGAGAGAGAAAAACTCCAAGAAAAAAGCACTTCCCCAAAACAAAAGATCAGAAAGGCAGTTTTCAAGAAAAGGCGAAGGTCTACTCATGGATCCAAGACCACTATTATCGAATATTTATCGAATACTATTCAAACTTACTAGATGTCTATCTATCAAATATCACCACGGTTCGTCAAGTCGAACATGAGAGAAACGACAAGAAAAAAGACCATGAAGACCATCTTATAAAATTCATCTGACTAATAGAATCCCCACTAGTCAAATTGACACCCAAATACACAGTGATACGTAAAGGATACAAAAAAAAGATAAATTTTCAACTTAAAATTCATTTTTTTAGCTAAACCATCTCAAAATAGGGAGTTTAGCTAAAACGAAAAGGGATTTAAAATCACGAGTTAATAGGTTTCTACGCCCTAATTTGACGTCGGAGACAGCAAAAAAGAAGAAACAAAACTTTTTTTCGACTTGAAACAGTTTTTTCGATGATTCAATATAAAAACTACTCAAAAAGAATTATACTGAAACCATGATTAAACGATTTTGTCTCTACGGCTTCCTAAAAGAACAGCGATACTACGAACCCTTCCTCGTATTGATCCTACTCAAGATGGGGCTAAATTACTCCGCTATCGGCTTATTAATCGGTTTTCGAGCGTTGCTAGTAAATCTCATGGAGATCCCCTCTGGTGCGTTTGCCGATCTATGGGGTCGTAAGAACGCTCTCTTTATGAGCTTGATCGCCTACATCGTCTATTTCGGACTGGTGGGCTATCTCGCTTTTTTGAGCGAGTTCGCAGAGGTCTCCCCCTCTCTCATCCTCTTCGCACTCTTCGTCTCTACTATCTTTTTTTCGCTCGGTGAAGCCTTCCGCACGGGAACGCATAAATCGATGATCTTTACTTGGTTGAGAAGAGAAGAGCGATCTGATGAAAAAAGTAAAATCTACGGCTTTACTCGATCTTGGAGCAAACTGGGAGCCGCCTTTTCTATCATCCTCAGCGCTCTTTTAGTCTTTTATTTTAAAAATTACTACATCATTTTCTTCTTTTCGATTATTCCCTACCTCATCAATCTTATTAATATTAAGACCTACCCCGATTATTTGAGTCCCAAAGGGGACGTTCCCTCTTTTAAAGATATATTTGTGCATTTAAAGAACTCCTTTACCACGATATTTCAGCAGAAAAAGTTACAAAAGATGCTCTGGGAATCGGTCTCTCTGGGGGGACTTTTTGAGTCATCAAAGGAGTACCTTCAACCCCTTCTCGTCATTGCCTCTGCCCCCCTTGTTTACACTCTCTTTAATCAGACCTCTCTCAATGAGGCGCAGGAATCGGTCATCTCTATCGGCCCTGTCTACCTTCTTCTCTACCTCTTAGGGGCGTATTCGAGTCGGAATGGGTATAAAATAGTTAACTATTTTCAAGGGGATGAGATCAAGGCGTGCCGTCTCATCTGGCAACTCTTTTTAGGGTTGATGATTCTTTTAGGTCTCTCTTCATTTCGAGGAATTACCTCGATCACGATCGCTACCTTCGTCCTCTTCTATGCGCTGGAAAATCTTTGGCGTCCCCTCATTATCAGCCGCTTTAACACGATCAGCACAGAGAAAAATAGTAGTACGCTACTCTCGATTCAATCGCAAGGTTCAACGTTGGGTACGGTAATTTTAGCACCTATTCTAGGGTTTAGCATTCACTTGGTAGAAAAGCAGGCGTGGGGAGCTCTCCCCTTTTGGCCGATTGCGATTCCAGGAATCCTCTTCGGACTTATCTTTATCCGTGTGTTGAAAGCGTCTCCCTCGCCGGTTAAATATCAAAAAATATAAAAACTCCGCCCGATAGAACTCTCTGTTTTTGGGAGACGTTTTACAACTTCTCCCCTCCTTTACACTGGAGAGATTTTCTCGTATAGTTTCTCCTTATGTCTGAAAGTGATTATGATGAAAGTAAGGTAAAGACTCTCAGTGCGCTTGAGCACATTCGGCTACGAAGCGGAATGTATATCGGTCGAGTGGGCGACGGTAGTAACCTCGACGACGGAATCTACATTCTTCTCAAAGAGATTATCGATAATGCGATCGACGAGTTTATCATGGGTCACGGTCAGCGTATCGATATTCATGAGGAAGAGGGAAAGATCAAAGTTCGAGATTTTGGTCGAGGAATCCCACTAGGCAAGGTCGTCGACTGCGTCTCACTGATCAACACGGGAGCCAAGTACAACGACGATGTCTTTCAATTTAGTGTCGGGCTAAACGGTGTGGGAACGAAGGCGGTCAACGCCCTCTCCAAGGATTTTTTAGTTCGATCCTATAGAGAGGGAGAGTACAAAGAGGCCCGATTTGCCCGAGGTGTCTTAATAGAAGAGTCTGTAGGAGAGAGCCAAGAGAGCGACGGAACGTACGTCGAGTTTGTTCCCGACGAGGAGATTTTTGGTAAATACGCCTTTCAAAACGACTACGTAGAGCAGCGTCTCAAAAATTATTCGTATCTAAATCGTGGATTAAAGCTCTATTTTAACGGGGAAAAATACGAATCGAAACGGGGGTTATACGATCTCCTTTTCGCTGAAACGGGTGATGGTGGATTGTATCCTATCGGCTACGAACACTCCCCGACGATGGAGTTTGCCTTTACTCACGGAACCCATTACGGAGAGAACTATTTCTCCTTTGTTAACGGTCAGTTCACCTCCGACGGGGGAACGCACCTGAGTGCCTTTAGAGAGGGGTTTTTGAAGGGTGTCAATGACTTCTTTAAGAAGAGTTATTCGGGGGCGGATGTCCGAGAGGGTATCGTCGCTGCCGTCGCTGTCAAATTAAAAGATCCCATCTTCGAGAGTCAGACAAAAAATAAACTTGGTAACACCGATATTCGTAGCTCTATCATAGAGAAGACTCGGTTTGCCATCGCCGATATTCTGCATAAAAACAGCGAGACTGCGTCGAGGATTGAAGAGAAGATTATTCAGAATGAGAAGCTGAGAAAAGAGCTAAATAGTGTGCGAAAAGAGGCACGGGAGAAGGCGAAGAAGATATCGCTGACGATTCCGAATCTCAAAGATTGTAAGTACCACAGAGGAGACGCCAAAGAGAACGGTGATTCGATGATCTTTATCACCGAGGGGCAGTCGGCGACGGGTTCAATCGTCTCTTGTCGTGACGTTACCACTCAGGCGATCTACTCTCTGAGGGGAAAGCCGTGGAACTGTTTCGGGAAATCGCAGACCGATATCTACAAAAATGAAGAGTTGTTCAACTTAATGATGACGCTGGGGATTGAGAACGAGACAAAAAATCTTCGCTATACCAAGGTTATTATCGCAACGGACGCCGATACGGATGGGTTTCATATCCGAAATCTCGTGATGACCTTCTTTCTCAACTTCTTTGAAGATCTGGTTCACGCTGGGCATGTCTTTATTCTGGAAACCCCTCTCTTTCGTGTTCGCAATAAAGAAAAGACTCTCTACTGCTATAGTGAAACCGAACGAGATAAGGCAAATTCAACTCTCAGAGGAACCCCCGAGGTAACACGATTTAAAGGATTGGGGGAGATATCTCCCAAGGAGTTTGGGCAATTTATTGGAAGTACAATGCGTCTTCTCTCAGTGGATATGCAGTCACAAAAAGAGGTTTCGACTCTTTTAGAATTTTATATGGGGAAAAATACACCGATACGTCGAGAATACATCATGGAAAACCTACTTTAAAATGAAAATACGCCGTACTTTTATACCCAGAAGAAAAACCCCTCTTTTTCTAGGAGTTCTCTTCTCTCTCTCCCTCTCCGCTATTTCTGCCCAACAAGGCCCTCTGAGTTATCAGCAGTTGGGGATTCGCTATTTCCCCTTCTATACTTTTACCGCCGTTGAACCTGGATTTTTGAAGGGGTCGGATTGGCAGTTAAATCTCTCTTTTGCCCTCATTCAAGAGTTTCACTTTACCGATCACGTGCTGGTGGCAGCCTCAGGGACTGGGGTGACAGACTTTGACAAGCAGCTACTATTTGATTACGAGGCGGAGGAGTTTTTTCAGGAGTTCTGGTACCCCCTCACACCGCGACTCAATCTAGGATACGACATCTCTTTTACCCTCTTTAACGGCGGATTTCTCGATAGCTGGATCGAGGGTTTTCACCGCGGGCTCAACCTGCCAAATGCGGGAAGAGAGCACATTCCTGACAATCGAGTTAAAGTCGCTCTCTACCCTAAAAATGCGGACCCGATTCTTTGGGATACCGCTCAAGTTGGTATCGGAGATCTAAACCTAAAGACCCACTACCTCTTTTACGATAAAAATCGACAGGAGATGGCGGTGCAGGGGATCTTATCTCTTCCTTTGAGTAATTTGACGCCTATCTGGGGAACGAGTTACGGGGCGATAGGGGCGGCTTGGATATACTCGGTAGACGTGACAAAGTGGTTCTCTTTTTATACGCTTCAAGGTCTTTCGATTCCTCTTGACTTTATCGGTCGTGGTTTTGAAAATACACCGCTTCCTATCTATCACGGAATTATTACCCTCGAATTTCCCATTAAAAAATTCTCCCCGATCATCCAGTACGAACTCCTCACCTCTCCTTACACGGGTGAGACGCCTCGCCCAGGCCGGCAGCCTTCACCCCGATTCTATCTCTACCCTAGCAACGTCCTTCGTCTGGGTTTTCGCTGGCGAATCGCTGATGAACACCTCCTCCAGTTCTCCATTCTTGAAGATCTCTGGCCACACGCCGCCTCGGATATCGGATTTAGCTTCGGGTACGAGTTTAAAAAGAAAACAGATCCAGACAAAGGAAAGAGAAAAATAGCGAAAAAAGAAAAACTTGGAAACCGCACAGAGAGTGAGAATACCCCGTGACATTAAAAGAGTACCAGAAATACGCCCTCAAAACAGCTCTCTACACCTCAGAAGAGCAGGCGAAAGCTTGTTGTCGTCTGGGATTGATAGGAGAGGTGGGGGAAGTTTGCGAGCTGATGAAAAAATCGTTACGGGGAGATTTTGCGACTCCTGAGCAACACGCAAAACCAGAAGGGGGAGTGAGAGCCGCTCCGTTCTGCGAGAAACTAAAGAAAGAACTCGGCGATGTCTGTTGGTACGCCGTCACCTACTCTCACTACCACCAACACGAATTAGAAGAGATCTCTTTTGAGAGGATTGAGTCGACCCAAAACATATCGGAGAGAGACCTCTCAGAGAGTGAGAAGATCTCCCTCTTTCACCGTTTCTCTGAGACCCTTCTCCTCTTTTTAGAGAAGACGTTGACCGGAGATCCCCCCTTTCTCGATCTGGCAGAGGGGGTCTCCTCCCTCAACTCTCTCTTCGGTCTCGATCTCTCTCTCGGCGATATTTTTCAGACAAACATCGAAAAACTAGCCAAACGAAAGAGCGAAGGAACGTTGAAGGGAAGTGGCTCTGATCGTTAATTTTTCACAAACAACTCTTAAGCGTACCTCTCAAAAATCTTTTTTTATCTCCCATTCAATCTTCTCTAAAATCAAGGAGGGGGTTCCGATAATTTGTTGCGAGAGAGTTGATTGAGAGGATTATTTCTTACTCAAAAAAAATAGATATATAATTCTTTAAGATAGGTGTTTGTAATATTTTTCAAAAAAAGAAATTTTCCGTTGTAATTCTTATTTCTTTTCACTAAACTTGCTCTTCAATTCTAGGGTATGTGTATTTCTAGAGATTTATTTATGAGTTGCGAGAGTCTATTCTTGTACGACTAGATTTAAATTTTTAGGAAGACCTAGTTATTCGGGACACCTCTAAAAAAACCTTTTTCAGTTCTAACTAGCTCTTTTCTGAAATCGACTTTTTAGAGGTATCCTTCGTATTTTCTTATCTTTTCTTTAAGGAGATTTTTGTGAAAAAATTCTTTTTGCTATTTTTAACACTACTTTTATTCATCACGGCGTGCCAAGACGACAAGGATAAAATGGCAGACGGTGAAATGGGCATGGATTCAACTGGTGATGACATGGCTATGACAGAGGGTGATGACATGGCTGATGATATGACTGATGACATGGACATAACCGATGAGATGGACAGCATGCAAGCTAAAATTCTCAGCGAGAATTCACCTTGGGTGACAACCGCCATCTATAAGCAGGTAGACGGAGCCATGGATACCTCCATGAATTTTATTACGGATCCTGAGGTCAGTAAGGGAACTATCAGTTCGGCTCAGTACACGATGGAAGAGTTTGTCTTTGTGCCGGTCGACACGATGACGGGGGCCTTCGATACGAGTGATGTTGATGCTATCACTAGTAACAGGGGAACGTATGAAATCATGACGAAAGATGGAGTCATGTACCGTAAGATTATGGCGAAAAACTACTCGAATGAGAGAGAGATCACGGAGTTGACACCAACAAAATTTACCTACCTCTTCTCGCCTGACGGAGGGACGACGAACTACTACGTAGAGCACGAGCCGTACTCTACCGTCTATCCAGAGATGATGTATCCAGAAGAGTTGTCAATGAAAGTAAATGAAGTTTTTATGATGGAATAATCTTATCATTTTTTGTAAGACGAATTCTGTGAAGGGCCTCCTAATTCATTTTAGGGGGTCTTTTTTTATTTCTTTTTCTTTTGGCATTTTTTTACCACAAGAGAGTGATTGATACATTTTTGAATTTCATATAGATTATCAGTACGAATTTTTATGAAAATACCCCGCTTTAAAAACCTTAGGAGGCGTGTGATGAACTCTGATAAAATGAAATCGATTGGTCGACTCGTTGGTAATACTCCCCTTTTGGAGATTTCCTTAAAATTTAAAGGGCGAGAAATGGCTCTTTTTGCCAAGTGGGAGGTGTTTAACCTCTCTGGCAGTATTAAAGATAGAATGGCTCTGCACATCCTTGAGACCGCCTTCAAAGATGGCTCGCTTCGTTCGGGAGCGCCCATTATCGAGGCGACGAGCGGAAATACTGGGATCGCCTTTAGTGCGATAGGAAAGGCACTGGGACACCCCGTTGTTATCTTTATGCCCGACTGGATGAGCGTTGAGAGAGTCAATCTTATGAAGAGTTACGGGGCGGAAGTTCGGCTCGTCAGCAAGGAGGACGGCGGCTTTTTGGGTTCCATCGAACAGGCGAATCTTCTCGCCAAAGAGTGCGGTGGATTCCGTCCCCATCAGTTTCAAAATACGGCGAACTGCGAGGCTCACTCTCTTTCCACTGGCCCAGAAATAGCCTCTCAGTTAGAGAAGAGTGGAAAGGTCGTCGGTGGATTTACCGCAGGTGTAGGAACTGGTGGAACCGTAATGGGCGTTGGTCGTTTTCTCAAAAAGAACGTGTCAGACGTGATCGTCTCTCCGATGGAGCCTTCCAACTCTCCCACGTTATCGACGGGACACAAGGTTGGAAAACATCGAATCCAAGGAATTTCAGACGATTTTATCCCACAAATTTGTCAGTTGGATCAACTGGATGAGATACTCAGTGTTGACGATGGTGATGCGATTCTTATGGCACAAAAATTGACCTCAGTCCTAGGGCTAGGAGTCGGAATCTCTTCGGGAGCCAACTTTTTATCCGCCCTCTCTCTGCGTGAGAGAAACCCAGAGCGTTTCCAGAGTTCAGAGCAGGTGAGTGTAACGGTCTTTTCTGACGATAACAAAAAATACCTCTCGACGGATTTAATGAAAGAGGAGCCGGTAAAAGAGAATTTCTTAACCCCCGATATAGAGCTACTCGGATACGAAGTCCTCTTTTAAACTCCCGAGAACTCCGCAAAGTTTTACTAGCATTGAGAGGGGGGGATTGGGTTAGAGTTTCGATATGAATTTCAATGTGAGACTCTAACGGGTGCCTCTAAAACGAGTTGAGTAACGTGTTTAATTCGGCGACGACTAACGCCCTTACCACCTCCTCAGAAGTGGCACTATTTAGAACAATCGTTCCCATCTCGCCGTCCCTTCCTGCGTACAACTTCGCCTCGTCTGGGCTACGTTTCTCATCCCCGCCGTCACTCCCTCCGACTCCCCCTTGGATATCGATGGTGAGGAGATCGAGGAGATCGTCTTCGAGGGGAACGGTCAAGAATACATTTCCCCCGTCTCCTCCATCGCCACCCAGTACATCTCCTACCTCTCTCGTCAATTTCTCTCTCTTAAAACTCTCCTGCGAACTTCCCGATTTTCCCGATTTTCCAGAACTGGATCTTCTTGCTCCCCCCTCTCCTCTGACACCCTTCGCCCCATCTCCCCCTCTTAGATCGAGTTGAATGGGAGATCGTTCCATAAAGATGGGGGGTCTGTTGGGTACTAAAAAGAGAACAGCCTCGGTAAAGGGAACCGCATCACTAAATATCTCGAGGGTGAAAGCGAGTGCCTCAAAAGAGAGAGCATCTCCCCCCCTCTGTGCCTTAGGAATCGAAGACCTCGGATCTCTTCGACCCTCTCTGCCATCCCTTCCAGAGAGATCGATCTTGTTGAATTTTTTCCAATCGACGTCTAAAAAGAACGTCGCAGAGTCTCCGGTATCCTTTAACTCGACCTCTAACTCGTACGTCTCTCCCAAAAGAACTCTACCAGTGTACCAGTCAGGAATTATCTCTATCGTTAGATCTTCTGAGTTCTCTCTCCCAAAAGAGATCGAGTTATTTGGACTTGAGATATTGAAATAGTTAGGGGGAAGATTTCTGGTCGCTCTCCCCTTCTCGTAGACGCCGACTCGCAGGGAATACGACTCTCCCGGAATCACTTTTTCAGGTACGCCTTTGAGACGAATCCCTCTCCCCTCTTCCAGTGGCTGGGAGAGAGAGTAACAAGAGAGAAGGAAAAAGATAAAAAGAGACGGAAAGAGAGGGGATAAGTTGAACTTCAATAACAGATATTTTTTCATAAAATTTATATGAAAAGAGAGAAGTCTTTTTTCAATCTTTTTCTCCAAAGAAACTCTAAAAAACCTAAGGAGCCCAAAAAAAATTTTTTTATTTTTTTTTATAAGTAAAAAAGAAAGGTGTTTTAAATTTATAATTTAAGTTATTATGAACTTTATCGTTTAATTTGGTATCAAATACTTTTCTTTGGATAAAAAATTGTGTAGTCTAAGGAGAATCCTAATTTTTTGC
>CAZATZ010000015.1:0-3481 GCA_964488175.1 uncultured Spirochaetales bacterium | reverse complement strand
CTTCCCGCCGAGATAATCGACCTCTTTTTTGATAAAATTTTTCAGGAGATTTTAAAATAAATATATGACTCGATACTTATTCCACTTTTTTATTCTCACCCTGAGTGCTCCCCTCTTCTCCAATATAGAGTTTATCACTGAAGTCGAGGACAACAAAAAGACTTTCACCTTTGCAGGGTATATTCAAAATCCGTTCGAACTTCTCGTACTAACCGATGTCACGCTGAGATTTTCTCTCTACCAGACGGTGTCAGCCACACTAGATACTCCAGCACAAGACGTTCTCGTCTACACTCAAGATATTGCTCTACCAAATACGATTCCCTCCAACGACAAAGGGGCTTTCTCCTTTACAACAAAGTTTCCCAAAAAGCAGGGCTACACCTTCTATGACGTCAACTACGCCAAGTATAAAACCTACCGCCTCGTACAATCCCCCTCTTGGACGCTAACGAATTTGGCGAGAGTCATAGGAACCAAAGCGGGTTACAATACCTACCAGACCGTTTTTAGTAATAATGGAGTTATCGGAACCCCTTGGGCAAAAATCTCACTCTTTATTTACGGTTTGGAGGACAATCAGAAGGTATTGAAGTACTATAAAGAGCAACGCCAAGATGAAGCGGTTCTCCCTTTTCAGAAAAAGTATTTTTACTTCGATATTCCCGTTAAAACGAAGATAGATAACGGCTATGATCTGATCGTCTCTGGAACGCTGGATGCTTCCTTTATGAAAGGAGCCCCTCTTGTGGAATCGTTTAATATCGATGCGACAAACTAGCGAAGAGGAGGAGGGAAGCCCTTCTCCACTTTTCAGAGGTAGCATTTTCTATGAAGAGAGAGAAAAAAAAGGATCCCCGAGTCCATGCGTACCAAAACGACGGGAAGAGAGAAAAGAAAACACAAGGAGCTGAGAGAGAAAAGTCCCGTGCTTTTCCTCTATCGAATCTCTCGCAGAGAGGTCAAAAAGACGTCTTTGAAACCCTTCTAAACGCCTCAGAGAGCGCAAACAGTGATCAAATCTCTCTGGCCAATCACCCCCCTCAAAAAAAACCCAAAAAACTCACAAAAAAAACAGAGGAGAGTAAAAAAACAGGGGACAGAAAGGAGACTGAAGAGTTTTCGCAAAAGAAAAAAGATCCCCCTAAAAAAAAGAGATCTAAACAGAAGGGTTTTATCAAAGAGGTCACAGCGGGGGAGAAAAGAGAGAGACAGGGGGGAGAGGGAACGAAACGCTCCCTCCGATTTCTCTACAATTTAGACGATGAAGGGGGGTTAGAAGTACTCAAAACCCTCAACCCCGAGGAGAGGGTTCTTCTTCTGAAGGCGTTAGAGAAAGAGATCTCTCAGGGGAGTGCGGACGCGCTACGAATTCAGGCGTTATGGTCGCAGTTAAAAGAGTGGCGAGAGAAAAAAGAGAGGGAGCCGATCCCCGTCGATAACTCAGCTCTTTTAGAGCAGATGCTCCCCCCCTTTCACGCCTTTAGTGAGCTTCCGATAGTTCAACAAATTGCGATTCTTGAGAGTGAGAGTCCCCGCGTGGTTGCGATTCTTTTCGCCCACCTCACCCCCCAACAGTCAGCCAAGTTACTCAATCGTTTAAAAGATGATCAAAAAAAGGCCGTTGTTCGCTGTCTGAAAAAACCGTTTCGCATTGATCGGGAGATTTTACAGCGAATTGAGGAGGAACTCAACAAGAAGATCGAGGCGAGAGGTGAAGACGATTTTTCCACCGAGATCAAGGGCGAGAGTATTTTGGTCGAGATTCTAAAACACCTCCCCCTCCAAGAGGAGCAGAAACTTCTCACCGATTTGAGCGAAGACGATCCCCTTTTAGGAGATCGTTTGCACCAAAAGACCCTCTCTTTAGATGTCTTATACGACCTCTCGACACGCTCTCTGGCACCTTTTTTGCTACGAGTCGATGAGGAGACCCTCCTCTACCTACTCCACGAGGGTGAAGAGAAGATGGTCGAGACCTTGAGACGAGGTCTCTCGGCGACCCGTTTTCGAGATCTGCAACACGCTCTTTTTTTACAAGACGTAAATTTTAAAGAGAAAGATAGGATAATTCGTCGATTTATGGGGGCGTTAAAGGAGGCGGTACTCGCCGGAGATCTAGGAGTCGATGACGATGAGATGATCGAGTGATCGAGTGGTTTCATCTATTTTAGAGGTGCCCTAAGAATAAAAAAAGCCCCCGCTTCTTTCGAAGAGAGGGCTTTTTTTAGCTCACGCCAAACAGCACTAAGAGGTAAGGAAACACCCTCTAGTTAAACGTTCTCGCTCTCTGCTCCGCCGAGTAGATAGCGTTCTGCAATCCACTCACGTCAAAGGTCGCTGTCAACGGAATAGAATCGACGGGAGAGACCCGAAGAATAATCGATGCCGAAGAGAGCATCTCAGAGAGAAACCGTTGAGGATCCTTATTAAAAGAGGCCTTCCGATCGGTACTGACATTCCAATAATCTCGGTAGGAGGGTCTCTTATCGTATCGAACCAGAACGGTATTCGTGGTGCCAATCTCCTCACCCCAGTAGACAAAGACTTCAGGCTCTCCGTCACGGGTTCGAATGACGAGTGTCGCCGGTTTCTGATTGTTGGAGGTGATCTCAGAACGAACACTGTACAAGAAGATAACGTTGTCGGTAATCGGATCGATTTTAATATCGATATTCCACTGCCGTCCGAGAGTATTACTTCCTCCAGGAAAGAGACTCGTAAGAGCGGCGTCGGTATTCACAGGGATCGATGCGATAGGATTTCTCTCGGGAACGGGATCTTGCACAACCTCTTCTACCGCCTGATCGGGAACGGTAGCAACGGCGGGTTCGGCTGCGGGTGCGGGTGCGGGAGGGGTGTCGGCAGGGGCGGCACCGTAGTCACCATAAGTGCCATAACCACCAGCACCAGCTCCATCGGCTCCATAACCACCGTAATCACCGTAACTACCGTAATCACCGTAAGCCCCGTAATCACCGTAACTACCACCATCGTACTGAGCCAACTGAATCGAATCATCTCGGTTGCCAGAGAGAGAAAAACTCTCCTGCGAACTCTCTTGCAAATTCTCTTGAAATTGCATAAAACCGAGAAAGACTCCCAGCCCAGAAACGAGAGAAATATTCAAAGCGTTGACCAAAGTGTTGATGATCTGTTTTTTTAACATGTTTGACATGGTTACTTTCCTCATCCTTCTAAAATTTTACTTTTTTCTCACAAAATGGTACGGCAAAAAAAGAAAACTTCTTACGACTTTTTTAGAAAAATGAAAATTTCAAAAAAAGAGAGAGTTGAGGTTCTCCTTTTTAAAAAATCTCTTCATTATTTTCTGAAACCGACTTTTTAGAGGTAACCCACCACCTTTTTATCCCCCACTCTTAAAAAAATCTTTAAAAACAATCCAAAAAAGAGTAGTATTCTATTCTATGGAAATCTCCAACGATTTTCAAAAAGAATTATCTTTTCAACACTTTTCTTA
>CAZATZ010000014.1:14524-16706 GCA_964488175.1 uncultured Spirochaetales bacterium | reverse complement strand
CTAAAAACGGAGTTTAGCCGAGATTTACCACGGTGCTAAATGAGTATTTTAGTGAAATAACAATGACTTGGAATTGACAGAAAAGATCGAGTTAGAAATGAAAAAGAGTTTTTAAGAGGTGCCCTAAAGAATAGGTGGAGTAGATTCGTCAGAGAGACTCCTTAAAAGGATAGGAGGGAGAGATTTAAACTCTCCTTAAAACAGTGTGTTCTGTTCTCTCCTCTCCTCTCTTCTACATTGCGGAAGCTGTTTTCATGAAGTTTTTGAGCGTACGAATTCTCTTTTTCTCTCTTTTATTTGTTTCTATTCCTTTTTTAGAAACCAAATTTTTAGAGGCTCAAGAGCCCCCCTCTTCTTTTAATTCCACCAATCTCAATGACGAGACAGAGGCCATGGAGGCGCTAGATCTCTACTTGATCGGTGCCGCCGTTGAGGGAGAGGAAGAGACTCCCTCTTATTCTCCCACAGCCTCTACTGACGAGAGACCTCTTCCCCCCCCCTCTTCTCCTGCGTACTACTCCAGTGCTTCAAAACCCGAATCACCCTCCTCTTCCCAACTACCGTACCACCCTGGGGTCCAACCTCCTCCCCCAGCGTACCCCTTTAGTGAACCCTTTTTTATCGAATTAGCCTCCACGACGAGTGGAGAGAGGGTCGTCGTCTTTCACCTCGAAGAACTCCCCGCCAATCTCTCAAAGAGTGGGCGTATTCGTATGGCAGAAATGATACGGGAGCGTTATGAGAAGGTTCTCTACCCAGGTCAAAAGAATGTAAATTTACAGTGGTATGATTGGCGTATTTTAAACTCCTTCCTTTACGATACATCGCTGGCAGATAAATTTGTCACAGGGGTCTCCTCTTGGAGTTCTAAACCCTATCGGCTGGCGACGTTAGTAAATTCCGTTGAATTGACTCCGTTGAGAGCGTATTCTCCCCTCTCGTACTCCTATAAGGTTCCCTCCAATGATGAAAAATAGGATAATAAAAGATCGATTTTTCTCTCTCTCTTCCCCGTCTCTCCTAGCTTGTTTCTCTTTTCTTCTCTTCTCCGCCCTCCCACTATCTTCTCAGCAAGGGGCGAGCGGTGACGACTACTACTACGATGATAGCTACTACGGTGACGCCTACTACGGTGATGACTATGGGGACGGGGGTGATTATGGGGGTTCCTACTACGGAGATGAAGGCGGACAACCCGCTGAAGAAGCACCAAGCGCAGCGGCCGAAGCCCCCCCAGCAACTGAAGAGGCTGTTCCCCCCAAAACAGAAGATGTTATAGCAACAGAAGAGGTTGTAACCCCTGAAGAAACGGTGACTGCGAAAGAGGTCGCAAAAACTGAAGAGCCAGCAACTGGAGGAGAGATCGCCGAAGAGTCTCTTACCAAAGAGACGGAGGGAGCGAGTTTGGGAGCGGAGGATACCTCACCTGAAGTCTCGGAAAATACCTACGAAAAAAAACTCTCCCAAAAAGATTCTGGTTGTGTTGTTCTTTTTCCTGCCAGCATAGGGTATTGTGAAGAGATAGAGACGGACGGGAGAAGTGTCTCTTACAGAGTTGTGAACGTAGACGTTAGCTCTTCTCGCACACAGACAGAAGAAAAACTCTATCTCGTCGGAGCAGGACGTCAAAATTTCGTCTCTTTTGGAACACTCTTTGACACCGCATCAAATGGAGGGGAGTTGGTTCCTGGAGATTTTTTAATGACGGGTCGCCGTCTGATTCGTGGTAACGAGGGAGAAGAGTCCTTCTTTCTCTCCTTTGTCTTTGCCATCCCCGCTGAGTTAACCCTCCAATCAGTCTCTTTTGGTAGCGAGTATGAAGACCAACCAATAAAGGAGAAACCCTCCCTCTATTATCGAAGTTCTGGAAAAGTTCGATTCTACGTTCTTGAGAAAAGGTATACCCGCTTAAGTGATGCACAAGAGGAGTTCTCCAGAGGAAAAGCGATATCTCTCGGTTTTTCAAATGCGTCTCCGGTCGACCTTTTTTTATCAGAAACTCATCCGATGTCACTCTTCTCCGTGATACAGCAAAACTCGGATCGTCTCTTACCCAATTAAAATCTCTCTCTACTCCCCCTCTCTTAACGACTTGCTGTTTGCAAGGTTGTCAGTTGGCAGGTTCACAAGCCGTGATAAAGCCGTGATAAAGTTGCGATAAAAAGAAATATTTGAGAGAGAG
>CAZATZ010000014.1:0-14424 GCA_964488175.1 uncultured Spirochaetales bacterium | reverse complement strand
AAGCCGTGATAAAGCCGTGATAAAGTTGCGATAAAAAGAAATATTTGAGAGAGAGGGCGAGATCTCTAAAAAAATCGATTTCAGACAAGGTTGAGTTAGAATTTTTAGAGGTGTTCATAGAATAATAGAGATTTTTTAGAGGCACCCTTATGGATAAAGACTCGCCGCTCCCCTCTCCCCAAGAAAAATTACTCGAGCGAGCACGTCAACTTCCCACCCTTGCTGGCGTTTACTTGATGCGCGAGAAACCCAAAAAGAGTGACCAAGAGGCGGGGGATTCTAAAGAAAACGAGAAGGGTAAGATTATCTATATCGGCAAGGCGGCAAACTTGCGCTCTCGTGTCACGTCGTATTTTCTTCCGTCACAGAGAGAGGCAAAGACGCTTCTTTTAGTGAAACGGGTCGCCTCAATCGAATTTGTTACGACCGAGAATGAGTACGACGCTCTCATTTTAGAAAACAACTTAATTAAGGAGTACACCCCCCGCTACAACGTCAATCTCAAAGACGGTAAGACCTACCCCGTTATCCGTCTTACAAAGGAGAGGTATCCCCGTCTTTTTCGCACACGAAGTATTCAACAAGACGGCTCACACTATTTCGGTCCTTATCCCAATATCAAAGAGCTAGATGTCCTGCTCTCCGTCATCGACAAGGTCTTTCTCTTGCGAAAGTGCCGAGAGACACCTCTCAAGAGACGTGAAAAACCGTGTCTCTATTATCACATCAATCAGTGTTCAGCCCCCTGTTGTGGACGTATTTCAGAAGAGAAATATCGAGAGATGGTAAATTCCGTCAAACGTCTTTTGCGGGGGGATCGCTCCTCCGTGATTCGTGAGTTGCAGAAAATGATAGAGATCGAGTCGGTCGCTCTCCGTTTTGAAAAAGCAGCGGTGCTACGAGATAGCCTACTCGCGCTCCAAAACCTCCAAGAGAGCTCCATTCTCGTCGACTTTAATGAACAGCAGCGAGACTACTTGGCGGGCGTTTTTGATACAACTCGGGGAAATCGGTGGGTTTTCTCCTTTATTAAAATGCGAGGAGGTCAGGTAATTGACCGAGAACTCTTTCAGAGTAACTCCTTGGCGGGCCCTGAGAGAACCTTTGAAAATTTCATAATTCAATACTACAACGAGACGAAAAACAGCGAGGGGAACCGTCGTCCGAGAGAGGTTCCGACGACGCTTTTTAACGATCACGCTCTCTCCTCCCTTCTGGGTGAGTATTTCCAAAATATCCACAATCGACGTACTAAAATCGAGATACCCCAGAGTAAACGGGACAGAGCTATCTTTAACATGGCGAAGGAGAGCGCGTTACAAGAGTTGGCGAGAGTCTCTCTTCAAGGGGATCAAGAGCCAGCCTTGCGACTCTTACAACAGCTTTTAAAGATTAAAAAATTCCCTGCGATTATCGAGGGATTCGATATCTCTCACATGGGAGGAACCCACACCGTTGCCTCTTTGATACGCTTTGTTAACGGACAGCCCGATCGCCGAAATTACCGCCACCTCGCCATGAAAACGGTGTTGAAAGGGGAGATCGACGACTACCAGTCGATGCGAGAGGCACTGGCTCGTCGCTACACACGGCTACTCAATGAAAACGAAGAGCTTCCCGATTTGATTCTCGTCGACGGAGGGCAGGGGCAGGTGAACGCTGGTTACGAGATATTAGAGAGTCTGGAATTGGAAAAAAAGATCGCTCTGATTGGTTTAGCCAAACGCAAAGAGTTAATCGTCTTTCCCGGAGAGAGAGAGGATCTCGATCTTCCCGAAGGGGATCCAGGGTTGAAGATTCTTCAGTATATCCGTGACGAGTGTCACCGGTTTGCGAATCGGTACCTCTCAGCCAAACGCAGAGGGGAGGTTGATTTCAATCTCTTGCAGAATGTTCCTGGAATCGGAAAAAAGAGAAGTGAAAAGTTACTCGCGCTCTACCCCTCTTTGGATGAAATACAGAAAAGTGACGCCCAATCGCTCAGCACGAAGACTGGATTTTCCGAAGAGTTATCCGAATCCGTCGTTCATTATTTAAAGCATCGCCGTTAAATTTTAGTCGCTAGAAGAGAAGGAGTCTGTCGTGAAAAAGCGGATACACGCAAGAGGATCAAACCAAACGACAGAGTGGATGGATATTGTCATCGCTCTCTGCATCGGCGTCGGCGTCGGTGTCATTAGTGCGATTCTAAAAAAAGCGATTCGGCTGCTCTCTCAGTCGACGTACCTCGCAGCACTGGGGAGTGAAGAGGCCCTCTTTACTCTTCCCTCTTGGACACTCTTTCTCTTCTTCCCCTTGGCCGCTTTTATCTCTAGTGTTATTGTTCACCGTTTTGCCCCCGAAACAGCGTACAGCGGGATGACGGAGTATATCGCGGCGTTTCACCACAAAAATGGCTACATCAAGCCCCGCTTTTTTCTCATAAAGCTTTTTACCACGATTCTAAATATCGGTTCGGGAGCCTCTTCTGGTCTCTTTGGACCGACCGTCCTCTTTGGCTCTGGTCTGGGATCTTGGTTCTCACGTAAAATAGAACGATTTAAACACTTCCCCCCCAATTTCAGTCATACCGAGATAGGTAAAAAGAGACGAAGAGACTCCTCGGTGTATATGGTGACGGGGGCAGCCGCTGGGATGGGCGCCGTCTTTCTCGCACCCTTCGGAGGAGCGCTCGCTAGTATAGAGGTTCTCTACCGAGAAGATTACGAGACAAGAGCCCTCGTTCCCGCCCTTGTTGGCTCAATTACGGGGTATCTAACTGCGACCTTTCTAGGAAGTAAACACGCGCTTATTTGGGGGAGAGAGTACCTCTTTAAAGGGGGGGCAGAACTCCCCGCCTATCTTCTTTTTATCCCCTTTATCTGCTTTTTTGGGTGGGTATTTATCAAGGCTTATGACTCTTTAAAAGAGTTCTCTCTAAAAGCAAAAACACCTAAGTTTTTACTCCCAGTCCTCGGCGCTCTGCTCGTCTCGTTAAGCGGTCTCTTTTTTCCCCGAACCTTTGGGATTAGTTACCACTTTCTACTCGATCTCGCGGTTGATTTCCCCGGATTTAAAGTTATTTTTACACTTCTGTTAGTTAAGATAGCGGCGATCTTCTGCTCCGTCTGTTTTGGAAGCGGAACGGGGAGCGTTTTTACCCCCTCTCTGCTCGTAGGCGGAGCCCTTGGGATCCTCTTTGTCCATCTTTTAACTCTCTTTAACTTTCCTTTTGCGATTCCGACGACAAACGCCTTTATGGTTGTGGGAATGGCTGGGTTTTACGCCGTTCTCTCAAAAGCCCCTTTCGGATCCGTGATTATGGTCTGCGAAATTGCTAACGCCTTCTCAATGCTTGTTCCGCTCTTTCTCGTCGCTCTTGCCTCTATCGTTTTAACTAGAAATATGACGATTTATAAGACGCAAGTTGAGACACGATTCGACTCACCAGCCCATGGTCATGAGTTTGCGAAAAGGGAGTAAATAGGAAGAGAACCCGAGAGAACCTTAAGGAGAAAGAATTCCAAAGAGGTATTTGGCTCGAAGAATACGAAACACGGAGTCATCGAGCCTCTTCTTCGATATCTTTCCCTCATGATACGCCTCTATCATACCGACAAGAGCCTCCTCTGGGCGGTTGGGCATGAGGAGGATATCAGCACCTGCGATAAAGGCTTGATAGGCTGCCTCCGCTGCGGAGAATTCACCAGCGATAGCCGCCATGTCGAGTGCGTCTGTGATCACGACCCCTTTAAAACGCCACCTCTTTTTCAAGATTCGATAAAAGAGGGGAGTCAGGGTTGCGGCTTTTCCTTTGGTCTGTTTTATCTGGGGGGTTTTGATGTGGGCGGACATCACACCACCGACGTTCCCCTTTTTGATCGCTGAGAAAAAGGGGTTAAACTCATCTCTCTCCAGCTCTTTGAGCGTCGTGGTTATCTGGGGGAATCCGTCGTGTGGATCGACTTGGCTGTTTCCGTGACCTGGAAAATGTTTCACAACGGAGAGAACGCCGTTATCTTGCAGACCGAGAATCGCTTGAACAACGTAACGAGAGACCTCTTTAGGGTCTGTTCCAAAGGCTCGAGTTCCAATGACAAGACTCCCCCCCAAATCGGCAACGGGAGCAAAGTCGAGATTAATTCCCAGTCCTCGCAGCTGATTTGCGGTCTTGGTATACGCCTCATACGTCGCTTCTTCACCTCGCTTACTCAGGCTCAAGGCCGAGGGCATCTTGTAGATCGACGAGTCCGCTAACCCTTTGAGACGAGAGACAACCCCTCCCTCCTCATCGATTCCAATAAATCCAGGAAGAAGAAAGCTCTTTTGAAGATCTGAGGTCAACCGTTTTATCTGCGCCAGACTCTCTAAATCTCGGCGAAAGAGAACGACCCCACCGATGGCATTCTTTTTTAACCAACGACCCATCTCAGGGGAGAGATTTTTTGATTGGGACGAAGCAGAACCCGAGGAAGAGATTCTGTCGGCGTCGAGAGTCACGAGAAAGAGTTGTCCTATTTTTTCCTCGAGGGAGAGTGTCTTGAGATATTTCTTAGTAAATCTTGTTGCTTCTTTCTCCCGTCGTTTTAGCTCTTCACGCCCTCTCTTTTCGGGGGACTCCCCTTTCACCAAAGAGCTGGTTTGACACGAGAAGAGAGCGAGAAAAAGCGAGAGAAAGAGAATTCTTTTTATTTTGAACAACTGGTTGAGCAACTTGAAACTCCCTTACTAGAAATTTTTGAAAGATCTTTTCAACGGCGTTTCTTCTCCCTCTTCAGAGTGATGAACACCTCTGAAAAACTCTTTTTCATCTCTACCCCGATCTTTTCTAAAACTAAGTTTTCAGAAGTATCCTAAAGCATTTCGCAAGAATGACGACAAGTGAAGAGAGGGATATCTTCCCCCCTCTTTAGCTCTTTTTTCAGGACTAAAACATTGGGCGGAAACAAGAATGAGAACGAAGGAGTTTTCTTATGATGGTGACAATGAATAATTTACTAACACAGGTAAATACGTATAGCCTCTCTTCTACTTCTACGATTAGCGTTCCTGTCAGACCAAACGAGCTGGTCTACTCTCAATTTTCGCACGTGAAAGGCATTACGGCGGACTCAAATACGCCAGTTCCTTTAAGCTCTCTCAACTTGCTAAATCGACTTATCGAGCTACGACGAAATATGCTCGAAAGCAAGCTTGGAACCGATAAACAAGAGGCGAGAGAAGAGGCGAAAGAGCTCTGGAAACCGAGAGAAGAACTCTCGAAAGAGCTTTCGAGCGTACATCAGGAGATTAAATCAAAAAAAGAGAATCCGTTTGATTCAAGCCAGCTCTTTCAACGGGGATTAGATCACCCTGGGCAACTCTTTGATATAGCCGTTTAAAATCTAAAATTCTACCTCATCAAATTAAAATTGAGATCTAGATTCAGATCTAGATCCAAGCCAAGGTCGAGATCAAATCAAGCTCGAGTCAAAATAAGAGCTTGGTAAACGCTGCACTCCCCTTCTTAGGTCTGAGGTTGTGGATTGCGTCTTTTTTTGTTTCCTCCCTCTGGTCGCTTTGCGTCGCGTACCGTGAGGTCTTTCCCTTTATATTTTACCCCATCAAACTTCTTTAAGATCTCTTTTCCCGCCTTCTCATTACGGAGTGTTAAGAAAGAGAAGGTCTGTTTTACTCGGATATCCAGAAGGTCGGATTTCTTGAGAGAGGTCTTCTCCAAAATAAACTCTTGCCACGTCTCTTTGGACATTTTTCTGTCCCAGCCAATATTCACCCAGAGGGTCTTTCCCCCCTGTGAGGTCGAGGAGGGTGAGCGTGATGATTCATTGCGACGAGAATCACGAGAATCACTATGATTGCGAGAGCCGTTCTCCTTTGTTTCAGAACCCTCACTCTCATCGAAAAGTCTCCCCTTAAATCGATCTCGAATGAGATAGGAGATAACCCAGCTACGTCTCCAGAAAGGGACGGTTTTTTTAAAGGCACGATAAATCGCCATCAGATTTTCTGGGTGTTTATCTCTCTCTACCTGCTGAAGAAGTTTTTTAAAAATCTCATCCGCTCTTTTGGGATCTAGTTTTAAATCGTTTTGCACAACTCTCTACTCCATCTTATTTTTGTCAAATCTCTTTCCGTCAGGTTACCGTTTCGGTGAAGGATCTCTTTATCGGCTCTAGCCCCGATTCTCGATTTTCTGCCCCAAGAACTCTTCCAAAGAAGAGAAGATACTTGAGGGTTCCTCTAAAAGAGAGGGATAAGGATATTCGAGAGATGATCAAAGAAATTTGCAATCTCAAAATCCGTCAAAATCCTTTTAACGCATCTCTGCGACAAAAGCAATCTCGACCTAGCGTTTCCCTACAAGGGGATACTAAAATCATCAGTATATAATCTTTAGAAAAAATGTAAACGAGAAGAAGGGAGAAGGAGAGAAGTCTTAGTACAAAAAGGAGTCACCGAATGGGAAGAATCTCGTTGAAAAGAGTCGTCAATGAGAGGGGGTTCTTTGCGATGCCCTTCTGGAATTTTCTCAAAAAAGAGAGTCGTGTAAGAGTTCGATCGAACGGGGTAGATCCCCTATTTCCGACCCTTTTTGATGGAGGATCTCAGATAACCCTCGTCTCCACTTTCTCACGCCAGGAATCTCTGTATAGAGATCAAAGAGCGGTTGGAGGAGAAGAGCGCGCGTATCCGGTGTTGAGGATGTACAGAGGTATCGTTCAAGGTAATCGAGATATTTTGTGACCAGTTCGTGACGAGAAGAGACCTCTGGGGTAAATCCCAAGATCTCTCCCCACTCTGCGAGTCGCCAAGGATTATCGCAGATGGTACGACCAACCATCACTTCATCGACAAACCGCAGGTGTTCTTGAACCTCTTGGGGGGTTTTCACTCCTCCGTTGATACCGATCTCGAGAGAGGGAAACTCCTCTTTAAGGCGGTAGACCATCTCGTAGCGGAGGGGGGGAATCTCTCGATTCTCCTTGGTCGAAATCCCTTGTAAAATAGCGACTCGGGCGTGGACAATAAATTTTAGACACCCCGCCTCGCTTAATCGGCGGACAAACTCACACAACCCGTCGTAGTGGACGGAACTGGCCTCCTCTCTTCTCTCAACCGCTCCCAGACGACATTTAATACTAACGGGGAGAGAACTCCTCTCTTGCATCGCAACAAAGACACGAACGCATCGATCGATATCACGCATGAGAGCCGCCCCAAAGAGTCCTTTTTGAACCTTATCACTAGGGCATCCAGCGTTAAGATTGAGTCCGTCGTATCCAGAACCCTCTAGTTTTTCGACAGCCTTTCCCATCAAGTCGGGATTGGAATCTCCGATTTGAAGAATGAGAGGTTGCTCATTGGGGGTGTAGCGAAGAGGACGAGGTGCGGCGTTGTAGAGGATAGCCCCCGCCGATACCATCTCTGTGTATAGCTCGCAGTGAGGAGTGATTAAGCGTAGTAATTGACGAAAATGGAGGTGGGTGATTTTCATCATAGGGGCGATACTAAGAGAGTTCATCGACTTACTTATCCGTCTTATCTGTTTTGAAAGATTCTAGCTTATAGACGTTGTCCTCATCCTTGCTGAATTTAGAATTGAGTTCAGGAATTGGATTCCAAGCGATGGCGACAGAGAAGGTGTTAGTCCATTTGTAATTTGACACTCCTTCAAGTGTGATAAAGCCCTTATAGTTGAAACTTAAATCCCACTCTCCCATCTTATGAATTAACGCAATATCTATCTGGTCGAGGTTGAAGAAAGACTCTTCTCGTTTTCCTGTATTTCCAAAATTGAACGACTGAAAGAGATCGGTGAAGAAGTTGTAGTTTTTTTCAATCCCCAGCTGCTTACGATACTCATCGAAGTAGAGAAACATACTGTTATTACTCGAACGGATATTGAAGCTGAAGACGAGAAACTGGTAGATATCTAGGTCAAACCCTAGCCCAAACGAGAGCTTTGAATTGGTAAATTCGGTGAGAACTTGCGTCCAATCCGTCTCAATTTTTAAGGTAAGATCGATGCGGTTTTTCCAGAGATTTTCGAAGAGTAAGTCGTCTTTGTATCCGACGGAGACGGTGCTTGGGAGTAACTTACTCGCCCCCTTCCTAGAGAAAGCGGCTCCCGTCCACTCAACAGGCTGGGTGTAGAGCATCCCGTATCGAACGTAAGCACCCCACGCGGTAAGCCCCGTATTGAAAGAGGTCAGGTTTTTGACAAGGTTGTAATCGAGACTTGCGTCCGCAGAGAGAGTCAGTTTTCCGTCAAAGGGGGCGTAATTTGTTCTTAGGTTTAAATTGCTGAATCGGTACTGCTGGTAATCTGCCGGTCTCTCTTTGATGTTCTCGCTCGCTTTAAAGGGGATATAACTAATCTGAGTATCGGCTCCGAAAGTGAAGTCAGCAAAAGAGAGAGACCCCGTCGGCCTCGTGATATACTCTGGGTCTTTGGGGGGAAGGTTGGCGGTGAACGCATTTCCTACATTAAAAAGGGAGTTGTTAAAAAGAAGATTCGCTTGAAACGTATGGCTTGTCACTGAGTCATCAGTCCACTCCGGGTTGACGATTGGTTCGTCGATACCCTGCGCATTAATTCCCTTTCTTAGTTGGTATAAATCCATCGACAACGAGTAGCCGAGAGTACTCGCTGACCAGAAAGAGAACTCTTTAAGGGGGTAAACGTTGGAAGTGAGGGTATTTTGAACTAAAAAATCTTGTCCAGTTTTCGGTGTATCACTCTCGGACGCAAGACGGTCGCTAAAATATGTATTCTCTTCGGTATCGAGATTCATGACGGTGTTATTCTGCACCTGTAGATATCCGTAGATGAGAGAGGCATTCTGAAAGAATGAAAAGGTACTATTTGTTTTGAAGTTGATCTCACGAAAGTCAAAGGAGATCCCTGCGGGGTCTGAGGGAGCCGTCGTGGTAATCGTGCCTCCCGTTGTCGTTTTGGTCGTATTTCCCGTCTCCGCCTCAACGTCATACCCATTCTTGATTTCATAACTCAATTTGTACGACCCGAAGAGATCGCCCCCCGCAGAATCAACGTTGAGTAACTCCCCAGGAAGATCTTTCTCGTTGAGAGACCCTCTTCCGCTAGAGTTCGCCGCCTCTTCATTCTCCGCACCGAGAGCGAAACCGGTCTCAGGTACCGATTCTATTTCAGCGGAGGACTCCACCTCTTCGGAAGAGCCAATCGAAGTGGTATCGATAAAGGTTCCGCTCAGACTCAAGTTTAAAGGTGCCTTCAGATCTTTTGGATAGAAAAAATACCGTGTCGGAGTAAATGGATCCTCCGCTGCGAGAGTCGTGTTAAGGGTCTGCTCCCAGTTAAGTGTTAGAAAGAGCTGTGTAATACTAAAATTTTTCAGATAGGGCGATAGCACCCCCGTGGGGATGTTCTGTGGGTTTATTTTAAACTCCCAGTCAAAGGAGGTGTCTGGATCTGGTCTCTCATCGGTCACCTCTTCGACCCTATTTGTTAGATGAGAGATCCAGTTATAGCTCTCTTTTCGATAATAAAAATCACGCCTAAAATAGGGGTCGGAGTAGTGACCAAGGAGAATTGATAGCCAACGATTTGTGAATGAGAATTCGACCCCAAAGCGGATGGGAAGATCTTGGTTTTTATAGGAGACGCTGTTCCAAAAACTTGAACCATCGGTGCTACTATAGACGACCTTATTGTTAGAATCGATACTGCGACTTCTGCCAACTCCGAATTTAAACTCTACCGATGATAACCAATCGCTACTCTTTTGGGGGGCATAAAATCCTTCGAGTCCTCCAAAATACCCCAGTTTAACGTAGTAGTCCGCCAATACTTTTAGGTAGTTTTTTGGGGGGGTGTAATCTTTTTTGGCTGTTTTAAAGAGGTAGAGTCCCTTTAGTTTTGTCGTGTAATTAGAGTCATTTGAGATGCTACTGAGAAAAGAGAGACCTCCCTCCGCCTCTTCTTTTTTTCGACCAAAAAAATAGGTGGTGGTTTGGATGTAGGGGCCTTCTCGGGAGTAGGTTCCGACAACGGGGTTAAAGACGATATCGTTTCCAGGTTGATAGAAGAAGGGGAACCAGAAGAGAGGAACCTCTCCGACATAGAGGGTAGGAAAGGTAACCCCCCACTCGCCGACCCCTAAAAGCCACATCTTTTTTATCTTGATACGGTAGTACGGTTCGGCTCTATCCGAAGAGGTAATGGTCGCATCTTCTAAGATAACAACACCCTCTTCTCCCGAGCGTAATTTTTTGGCGGTGTAACGAAAAGAGGTTGGATCTCCTCCGTCTTCGGGTGTGTTCTCGGTGTAAGAGGTGACGTTAAAGATGACACCCTTCCAAGGATCGAGATAGACGGTTAAGCTCTCTCCGCTAAACTTGTCGTTTTTACTTCCCTCTTCGCCCTCTCGGTAGACGACATTTCCCTTTGCGGTGATTAAATCGGTCTCTTGATTGATGGTAATCGATTCGGCTTCGATGTGATGAACCTCATCGTCTTTGTGGTCTGTCACCGTAAGGATGACACCTCCACTAATACGGACGTAGTCCTCATCGGTAGATTCTAGCGTAAAGCTCTGGAGATCTCTCGCAGCGACAATCTCGATCTCGAGGTCATCTCTCTTCTCTTCACTCTTCTCGTCAGTCTCTTGAGAGAGAAGCGAGAAGGGGAGTAGGAGAAGAAGAGAGAGGGAGAGGAGAGAGAGTCTTCTTGCGCGCTCTGTACGAGCGGGTATGTATCTCAAGATGTCTTCACCTTATGGGTATCTCTACAAAAAACCCCTTTGTCATTTCTAACTCGATCTTTTCTGAAATCGACTTTTTAGAGGTACCCTGTTGTTAGAAGACGGATTGGTTAAAAATCCTTCCTCCCCTTAGATATTACACTGACAGAACATTAAGAGGGGGGAGCGTATGGCAAAGGGACTCTCCACAGGTTCTTCTTATTTCTAAATAGAGCCTGTAGAGGTACTTTTTGGACACCTCTAAAAACACCTTTTTCATTTCTAACTCGATCTTTTCTGTCAATCCAGCGTCTCTGAAATACTCATTTAGCTCAACTAAACTCCGTTTCCAGTTCCTTGACTTGCCAAAAAATCTCTTCGTTATATTCTGAAATCGACTTTTTAGAGGTACCCTTTTTTAAACTCGAAGAGATCTCTTTAATTTTCGGAAGAGGTTTTAAAAACCTTTAGTCTTCCGAAATAAGGGAACCTCTCCTATTTGACGTTTAATGAGCTGAGGTAGTTATAGAACTCTACCTCTTTAATGTCAACGCCGTGTTGATAGATGAAGTCTGTTGCAATTCGACAGGCGACCATCGCATCGAGATACGAAGAGGGAACCCGCTCCAAGATTGTTTTAAGCGGAACCTTCTCTAAGAGTACTTTGGGACACATCTTCTCGAGAATGGTGTTACGAATCACTTTCTGACTAGGAAGAGAGGACTCTCTGACCTGATCCGAGATACTATTAATTGTATCGCTGATCTCATTCGTCAAAATCGTATAAGGAGTTCCTGTCTCTGCGTGTATCTTCCAGAGTAACTCGAATTCCTGCTGCGCATTCTCTTTTATCTGTCCGCTAATCTCACGAATATAACGAGTTCTAAAATCACTCGATTTTGTGGGATCTTCGCAGATCATCTCCTTCTCGTACTCCTCATCGCTCAACGCCAAGGAGGCAAATACTTCGAGAGAGGAGGAGGTAACTCCCCCTTTATTTGTCGAGGCGTCCTTAAAAAGAATCACCCCTTTTTTCTCTAGGTTTAACCTCGCCTGCTCCGTCAAAAAGAGATTGGCTCCCTCGATGATAAACCGAAATTTAGGCTCCCCCTCTTCGTTGAGAAGTTGTTTCCAGTTTCCCAAGTTTATCGCACCAGGACGCCCACCACAAGGGACAAAGAGATCTCCCGTAAATCGAGGGTCTAGGTGGAACGTGTTTCGAAAGATCTCGCCGTTGACGACAACGTCTCCGCTAGGAAGAGAGACGTCTCTCTCTTCGACACCCACAAAGAATCCCTCTCCACTGAGAAATTTCTTCTCGTAAGAATCGACACAGAGTCGCCCCTCAGCCAATCGGATGAGTTCTTTTCGGTTGAGACCCGCGGGGTCAAAGAGAACACCACTCCCATCTACGATGGCCTGCGTCTTATCCTTTGAGATAAGAACCTCGTTACTTCCGAGGTCTCCATCGGGGCCACCCGTCTGAAACTTGGTTATCTCAGACTCTTCAATATTCAGCTTTCGAAGAGTTCCTAAGACAAACTCATGGACACTCTGGGTTGTCATTCCATCCATATCGTGGGGAATTCCACCTCGGCTGGGAGACTTTCCAGTACTGAGCGATTTCCAGAAGGGGTATTTTCGCATTTTTCCAAAAGAGGATGTCCAATCCATGTACTCGGCGGTTCCTTCGTCTGGTCCAAAGAAGAGGATCTCTTGCTCTTGCAAGTAGTCTTGTACCTTGAAGTCGCTCTTTTCATTGTCGAATTGGATGATATCAAGAAGAGCGTCGATGTAGTACTGGAAGGAGATCTTCGCAGTATGGAGAGAGTCGGGATTGAGTAAAACCGTTCCCTTAGCACCCCCCTCAGGCAGATCCTTGTTCTTCTTTTGTTGGGTTAGTGCCAATCCGTAGTTTTCATCGAAGAGCGTATCCAAGTTGTGTCCGTAGGCGTCTTGGTTTCTTGAGACGATCATTCGGATTCCACCACGAGCGATCTCTCGGAAACGGATGTGAAAGCCGACAAAGGTATCCCCGACACAGAGGAAGATTCCGTGCGGACGCTCTGGGTAGTCGAAATCATCCAAAAAATCGGGAGAGAGTCGAAATGAAATCGCAGCCAAGCGGGGAGAGAAGAAGTTGGTCTTCAAGATCGTCTCATTAAAGCGAAGGAATTCTCGGAGTATCTGCCGGCTCATTCCTTTTGAGACCTCTCGGTCGATCATCTCTAGAGCCTCTTCTCGCAGCTGAACTTCATTTTTTAAGTCCTCTTTCGTTCTCTCTTTTTTGTACATCATACGAGCTTCGAAGTGGGAGAAGAGTACTTTGACGATCTTAGGGTCTCGCCGAATCACATTCTGAATTCGCTCAGAAGAGAAGGCGTGTTTTGTTAAACTAGACCGCATGTTTTGCAGGAGTCCGTGTTGCTCTGGATGAGTATCGAGAACCTTTCCGATCTCCTTGACGGGATCGTTGTCCTGTTTGAGGAATTGGTGGGCAAAGTGTCCCGCCGAGATAGCGTAGAGAATCTCACTCTCACTAAGGTCGTTGCTAAAAAAGGAGTCATCAAGGGTACTCTCTGGCAGGAGAGCGAGTTTATTTATCCGACGAAGAAGGCTAGGCTCCATATTCTCCAGAAGCTCGTGGAAATAGAAGGTGTAAATCTTTCTATTGTCGAGAAACGTCTCAGCGTAAGCGCGGTTGAAGGAGAGACCTTTCTGTTTGATTAACTGGAAAAAACGGTGTAAAAAGCGAGAGTGTCCCCCTTTTACGGCGACCATAATTCTTGTGTCATCTCCGTTTTTGTCGGGAGTACAAGAGGTCATGTCAATAATAGGGGCGACCGAGTCATCCAACTCTCCCCACATCTTTTCGTGTCTCTTTTTGCTTTCGGGGGTAGCGAGTGCCCAAAAATCTTCCGATGAAACGTCTCGAAATGTCTTGGCTTCCGCACGCTTTTTTGCAAATTTTGGTTTTGTTACGGTGTAGATAGCAAACGAGTCTCCCGATTCAGAGGGGGTCGTCGTGTGGAGCTGAAATCGATAGGGGACTCCCTCTTCGCTCTCGATTTTTCGAAGAACGTCATGGTGGGCTAAGGGTTCGTGTCGGACGATATGGCTATCTACCGTCTCACTAGAACTAAAAACATCTACGTCACTTTTTTTCGTGTTCTGATCAGAGAGGAGTTGAGACGTACCCAAGGCGACCAACTGTTTGGCGATGTCAACAGGGCTGATTGTCTTAAAAAAATAGGGGTCGATCGCTAAGTCACAGAGAAACCAGTCGAGCATCTTCGTCTTAGCTTCTACCGAGAGGTAATCTACTGATTGAACATACTTGACGAGCTCTTCGAGCTTTTCTAGTGGTAAATGACTCTCTTTCGACCATTTTTCAAAAAATTCTTTCATCTTTAATTTCTCCCGTTTCCTCAAGCGAAAGAGGGGAGAAACAAGACATTCCCCTCTATAATGTGATCACATCATTTAAAAAAAGGATAGGTCATCAGTAGGATCCCACCACCGTTGTGTTCTTCGTTGTGTTCTTTCTGCTATTCTTGATGTTGCCCTTGTAGGGTGAATAGATTAAGTATTTTCCCATCTATTCGCTACCAAAACCTATTCGAAGTATATTTTGAATGGGAAAGATGTACAACCCAAAAAGAGAGACAAAAAATGGGGGTATAATCTTTTTTCGTTTCGTATCACTAAATAAAGCGATATTCCT
>CAZATZ010000013.1:0-16979 GCA_964488175.1 uncultured Spirochaetales bacterium | reverse complement strand
AAGGGTAAGCTCTATTGGAGAGAACCAGCCTATCTCCTCGGCGACGAAGGTGTACTTCCGTGACTGAGGAGTCCTCCCCGTCTGGGAGATTTCCCGCTCTTTAGCGAAGGTTTTCGCTCCAAAGGCGATAGCAAACCCGACTCCCACGGTCATTAAAACGATGGTAATCATTCCCGCAAGTCCAATTTTTCTTATTGCCCCTCCTCTCTTGATAGGAGGGGTCTCTCTCTCTTGGCTACTATTTTTGTTACTATCTTGAGAACTATCGCTTTTTAGCAATTTCTTGGACAATTGTTTGGATAATCCGGTTAACTTACTGACACTCTGATGTTGCGTCAGCAACTCCTGAGGGGAGACATCAAGGGCCTTGGCTATCTTGGTGATCGTTTTTTTCGTAGGTTTGGTCTGTGTTCCCCTCTCTAAATTAGAGATAGTGACAAGGCTCACTTCAGCTTTTTCGGCTAACTCTTTTTGAGTGAACTCCCATTCCACTCGCAAGACACGGAGATTTCGACTCAAAATCTCTTGGCACGCCTCGATTTGCTCCTTTGTTATCTCTTCTGTTGATTTTTTCATCGCTTCCCTCCTCAAAGAAATAAAGCCCCTCTTTGAATGTCGGTAAAATATAAATTCTTTCGAGTAAAAAGTCATTAAGTATATTCAAAAGTCATTAAGTATATTCATTAAAAATAGCCATTTTAACTTTTCTAGTGAATGGTTTGTGTGAGAGAAGTCAGGGGTTAAGGATGGGAGGAGATAGAGGTCGGTAGCCAAGAGAGCCTCTAACACATTGGATTTCCGCCTTGGATTTTCATGCGGGATTTCCATATTGGATTTCCACACGGGATTTCAGAAAAAAGGGAGTTAGAGATGAAAAAGTTTTTTGGGAGATTTTCCCTGCGTGGTTAATGTGTCTCGGCCAATACGTCTGAGTCCAAGATGTTTGGGTCAAGATGTTTGGGTTAAGACGTCTCGGTCAACATGTCTCGAATCGCATAGAAGACGTCAAAGTTTGTGATAAAGAGATCGAGAAGCTCCGGATCAAAGTGCTTGCCTCTCTCCGATGAAATTACTTCCTTCACTCTATCCTGTGTCCACGCCTCTTTGTAGACCCTCCTAGAGGCGAGGGCGTCAAAAACGTCTGAAATAGCGACGATACGGGCAAAGAAGGGAATCTCTTCTCCCTTTAAACCATCCACTAACGGGAGATCCCCCACTCTAATCGCCCCCCGTTCAAGGAGTGGAATATGCCCTGGATATCCCGTTCCGTCCCATTTTTCGTGATGGCGTAAGGCGACAAGTGCGGAGTATTTATCGTAGATCGAGTCCATATTATTAAAAATTTGGTGACCAATCACGGTGTGTTTTTTCATGACCTGAAATTCATCTTCCGTCAACTTTCCCGGTTTCCCCAAAATGGTATCGGAGATTCCAATCTTTCCAACGTCGTGAGCCAACGCCGCAATGTGTAAGATATCTTTTTGCACTTGAAGCTGCCCTGAAGACATCTGGTGTTTAAGCGCCCACAGCTCAAAGAGAGTGGTCGCGTAACGAGCGACGCGATTAATATGAACGGCGGTCTCACTTGGATCTCGAAGCTCTGTCATCGTAATTGTTCGCCGTAGCATCTTAAGCAAGTTACGAGAACGCTCCAAAGAGATGGAGACGAGTACGACAACGGCCTCAAGCGTGTTCATTAAATCTGGGCGGAAGGGGACAACCTCACCACTCTCTTCATCCTTTGCGTTAATTAACTGCAACACCCCGAGCAGTTCATTATCCGTGCTTCCTCGAAGTGGGATGGTATGGGTTGAAACGGTGCGATATTTTCCAAAGCTGTCAAAACTAAGATTGGGTCGATAAGGACACGTCTCTGGTAGCTCGTGAACATCGTTGATGGTGAGGGATTTTTTGGTTAAAGCGACGTATCCAGAGATGCTGTTTTCATCGATAGGAACGGTAAAGACCTTGTAGTTATCGAGCATATTAAACTCTAAGGCGTCATTTTGGGCTATCTGAAATCGAAGACGGTTGGTTAGCTCTAATCGGTCATTGGGTGAAGTTTCGACGACGTATATAGTCCCCGCCTCGGCCCCCGAGATCTTTCGCATCTGGGTCAAGGCAGTCTCAAGCAAGATATCGGCTTCTTGAATAACTCCAAGGTTCTTGATGGTTTCAAGTATGTAATCGGCCGAATTATTCATTGCATCCATCCTTTATATGATAAGGTGTAATAGACATTTTTATTTTAGAGGTACCCTTTAGAAACACTGAAAAGTTATCGTCAAAATTATAGGAATATTCAAATAAAAGAGAAGAAGATTTTTTCACTTTTTCTGGAGAGAGAGTCGTCTTTTCTGATTTTTTTCTACTCGTTTCTACTCGTTTTCTTAACCCCGCTTTTTTTTCTCTCATGAATATCGCTAAAAACTCGATTTTATAAAAGAAAAAATATATTTTCTAGCGAGGCGAGGAGTTGAAAACGGAAAATTTTACTCTAAAATTGCGTGTTATTGGAGGTTGTTGGGGGTTAAATTACTTTTTTTGTCTAGAAAAATTTATTGAAAAGAGAACCGTTTTTTGGCTATGGGGTCAAAAGAAACCGTTAGTGGGTAGGATCTACGAAAAATTCAAGAGGGAGGTTGTACATTTTTTTAGAGAGGGGAGTTTTCATCTTGTATCAAATAAGGTAATATCAGAGTGTAGAAAAGAGTATTTTAATTTAGAGGTATCCTTTAGCCTTAAAAATGTGTTCGTCGTACGACTGATTGAAGAAGGGAGAAAAATTCAATGAAAATGAAAGTAAATTATGAAAATAGTTTAGGAATTCAACTAGATACTGGCGATACCGCCTATCGGAGAAAGACCGTTGATTATATCAACATGAAACTCAAGAGTTTGGGGTATCCCATGATTAAGTGGTCGAAAGAGTTTCGCCATCAAAATTGGGAGGGGTTCCTCGATCTAGTGTACCGACGGAATCTGCTGAGTGAAGAGACGTTATCCCCCGTGGATAAACGGATTCAACGTTTTTTGGATACTTTTCTCGCTGACGTCGGTGAGAGTGTCCCTCAAATCCCAAAAAAGACCTTTGTTCTCGACAAGTTTGGATTGGCTCGAGAGTTGGCTCTTCCCGCCGAGAAAGATGAGTACCACAAAGAAAATATCGACTCTTACCGGATTAAACAGGGTGTTTTGCACAACCCTAAAAATGATCGAAGGACGACGAAAGGTGTTTTTCACGTCGTTGAAGGGGGACTTCCGATCCCGCAAGATAAAAAAGCCGTCCCAAAGGTCACTTTTTTAAGACTGCTAGAACACGCTTTGCACTCCGCCCCTGAAGACTTGAAAGAGCTACCCTTTATGCACGGACAACTCAAGTCCGTCTCGACGATGGTCAGTCTTCTCTTAAAACCGCTTGTTTTACCAGAGGTCGCTGGGTATGTCTCAGAAAAGCGAATGGAGATACGATTCTTTGCTCCAGGTAACCTCGTTAGCAATTTGGATTTTGTCGAGTCTATCTTTGGAAACGGAGGGGATCCTCGCTCTCCAGAGAATGATTTGGCTCTCTCCCCCGAAATATGGACAGGCCACACAGGGTGTGTTATCTTAGCCCCTCACATCGCCACTCTTACCAAAAAAGAGCTTGGTCTTCCTCCTAAAAAGAAGGCGACACCTCGACAAATTGCGGAGGGAATGTGCTGGGAAAATGAGGATGAGCTGTACAATGACGGGTCTGCGTTTAAGCTCTGCGCTCGTACCGAAGAGGGTGTTGTTACCATTATCTCCGATAACTATTTTGGTTACTCCAAAAAAGAGGTCAAGACTCAGATTGGCTACGCCGCAAACCTATACGGTCTCGCCGAAGAGGAGCACGCAGGAGGAGCCCTTGTTTTTCCTCGTTACAACCTAGGAAACGTCTTCACCCTCGATAAGAGTCTCATCTCTGTGAAAGATGAGCACAATTTCGCAAATGCGATGAAGTCTCTAGGAAATCGAGTTTCGGTTAAACCAGAGGGGTACGGTGTTGATAAAGAGTACCCTACGGTGTTTTATATTCCTCTCGATACGGAATTTGACATCCACGATCTGACGTGTCGGTGGCGCAAAAATGGAAAGGTTCACACACTCCCAATCGCTCCCGAGCACGTCTTTGTCTATCCATGTGGATATAAAGTGGCTTTAGAAAAGCATCCCGTCAGTCCTATTTGGCGGTTCGTTGGAACCGTGGCGGAGGGAACTCTGATTCACAAACCGTGTACCGTCTCGGGGGGGGGTAAGTCGGAGATCTCGAAATCTCTCAATGACGCCATCGTCTACGGATCGACCTTTATCTCAGACTTTGACAAAGACATGGATCGGGTAGAAGAGGTGATTAACCACGACTATTCAAAGCACTTCAAAGTCGTTCAAGAGAAGGCAAAACGCTCACTTTTGAGTTCGGATCGCTCCCTTGGTTCGGTTATCAAGCTTCTGACAAAAACCGAGGCGTACACCGATGCGTATAATAAGTGGTTAGATACGATTCCTAGCTACATTAAAACTCTCGTTTTTGTCGTAAAACGGTTTTATGACGAGAGCTGGGGAGCCGATTGGCGTTCCCATTTTAGTGTCGACTCGATTAACGGGCAACCGGGTAACGAGTTGAAGCACGAGAATCAAAAGTTGAGTGGTTCTTATCTGCGTGTCGGACTACAGAAAGATGGTTCTTGGTCTATCTATAAGCTAAGACAGGAGTTTATCCCTGCGGAGAAAATCCAGTGGGAAGACGATATTTCTGCCTCTGTAACCGTGCCTGCTTCTAAATTAGAGGGGCTGGATCCCAATTACACGAATCGGTCGATAAAATTTACAGAGAACTGTGAATATCGCTTCTTTCAGAGACCAGATGACGCCAAAGTTCGCGGATACGATAAGCAGGCGGAGATTGATCTCTCCTCTCCAGGAACTTTCATCTCTAACTTTGAGCCAATGACCCAAGAAAATGCGAAGGAATTCTTAAAGAATCCAATCAATATGGGTCGGTGGACAAAGCCAGTTCAGAAGATGATTGTGGATTTTAATAAAGACGAAGATTTTTCCTACTTTATCTCGCCGGCGGATTCGCGAATCTACAACGGATCTCCCACAAAAAATCCTCGCTACCTACAGTTACGCCCAGATGTTATCTCTCAGGAACGTAACCATATTGCGGAGATGGGAGCGAGACTTTATCGAGGACTAAAGGCGGATGCACCACTCTATCAACCAGTAAACGCTATCATCGCTGGTCGACGAAATAATCCGATTGATCGAGTGGCGGGAGTTCGTCCTTTGGCTGTCTATAATCCAATTCACTTCCAAAGACTTCCCGAACTGTTTATGGATTTTATCACCTCTGTCACGGGAAAATCCCCTTCGACAACGGGAGCCGGTGTTGAGGGTGCGTTGACCAAGGGGCCGTTTAACTGTCTCGTTGCTGTGACCGATCTTAATAACGCCCTCTTGACCTTCCTCTTGGGTGATTATGACGGATTTACGACATCGGCTGGGTATATTGGAGCGGAGCACCGTGTAGAGCACGACGTCTCCCTCTTAGTTCCTGAACTCTGGGCACGTCTCACCCCGCAAGAGCGAGATCCAGATGATATGATAAAGGCTGGGTATCTTGAGAAACTCGATGACTTCAAACACAAAGGTGAGACGATACTTGCTAGCCGTCTCGGCTATCGTGTCACGAAGAATTTTCTCTTCGCGACGGCGGGTCGTCTTTTCGAATCTCCCGACAAGGTCTTTCCTGAGTCGATGCTAAAACCCGAAGTCCAAGATATGGAGAGTTACGTAGATGGAATCAAAAATATCTGCGAAGCTCAAGCGTCTGTTGCTCAGAGTTACCTCGATGCTGGTTATGATGAGTTTGCCATTCCTCCCCTGAAGGCACTTTTGCACATTATGGCGACAGGGAAATATAAAGGTAAGTCTGTAAACTCTCCTGAGGTTGAAAAACTCTTCAAATATGAGTATGTTCTCAAGAGTAAATGGTATCAAGCGAGGTTGGTAAGGAAACAGAGTAGCAATCTTCATAAAATCGATGGACAAATCGATTATCTGAATCACTTTATTCTTGAAGAGAAAAATCAAGAGGTGGTTGAAGAACTCGAGCTGTCCAAAAGGTTAGGAGCCTACTTGGAGAAACGGAAAAAAGTCGAGTCGCCCGAGTATATTAAGAAGATTCAGGGAACTCTGGGTCTTGATCCACTGGGGAAGATGGACTCCGATTAAAGAATTGTTTAGACCCCTCCCTCTCTTTTCTTGAGTTGAGAGGAGGTGGGGAGTTCTAACGATTAAAACTCTTTGAGAGAGTTAATTCTTGAATTTTCTCAAAGAGGAGTTGGCAAAAAGAATCTTGCCCTTTTTTCTTTAGGGTACCTCTAGAAATGAAAAGAGTTTTTAGAGGTATCCTTGGTTCAAGCTCTTAGCTCAACCCCCGTGCGAGCATTTTCAGTATTTTCAGAGACGGTAGTAAATTTATACATCGAGAAGAAGAAGGGTATCTCTAAAAAGTCGATTTCAGAAAAGATCGAGTTAGAACTGAAAAAGAGTTTTTTAAAGGTACCCAGAAGTTTTTGTAATTGTCTTTTTCTGGGGGGAAGGTAGTTGAAGATCGTAGAGCTTGAGAAGATTAAGCGAGTCTATCCGATGGGAGAGGTCTCGGTTGAGGCACTAAAGGGGATAGACCTCTCAATTCAGAAGGGAGATTTTGTCTCGGTAGTAGGTCACTCTGGTGCGGGAAAGACAACCATCATGAACGTCATCGGGCTTATCGATAAGCCCACGTCAGGGAGTGTTCGAATCAGTGGACAAGAGGTAACAGCCCTCGGAGATCGAGAGGTGACAGAACTTCGACACACCTCTCTCGGTTTTATCTTTCAGTCCTTTAACTTACTCCCCGTTCTCGACGTCGCTGAAAATGTTGAACTTCCCCTTTTGCTAGGAAAAAAGTACCCCCCCAAAAAAGAGCGTGAAGAGAGAGTTGAGCACCTTTTAGAAGAGGTCGGCTTGGCTGATAGAATGAGGCATCGCCCAGGGGAACTCTCGGGTGGGCAGTTACAGAGGGTCGCTATCGCAAGAGCGCTGGTCACGAATCCTCCTATCGTCATCGCCGATGAACCAACAGCCAATTTAGACTCTCAAACAAGTGAAAATATTTTACGGCTAATGTTAAAGATGAATGAAGAGCATAAGACGACCTTCATTTTTTCGACGCATGATATGGTTATCAAAGAGCTCGCTGTTCACGTCATTAGCCTAAAAGATGGTCTAATCGTTGGTGAAGAGAAAAAGACAAGATGATCTTTAATTTAGCCATAAGAAATTTATTACGCCATAAAAAACATACACTCATCATTTATCTTCTTTTTACCTTTGTGATAGCTCTCTTTTTTATTGGAAACGGTTTTCTTAACCAGTCCAGTCTCGGACTAAGAGAGAAGTTTATCGATAATTTCACGGGAGATCTAACGATAAAGGCACCAACCGATGTAGCGGTCAGCCTCTTAGGAGCGACAACTCCAGCGGTTGGTGAGTACTACGTCATTCCACCCTTGTTAGAGCTAGAAAAGATACTCTCTCTTCTGAAAAAAGAGAGACAGGTCACCGATTTTACCGAGGTTGTTACCGGCTGGACTCGGTTAGAAGTCGAGAAGCGTAGCGACTTCGTCCCCCTTTTAGGAATTCAGGGAGAAGATTATTTTCGCTTTTTTGACTCTCTGGAAATCGTACGGGGGAGAGCGTTAGGTGATAGCGAGTCGGGGACGATGATCACAGAGGCTCGAGCGCAGGAGCTAGAAGAAGAACTCGGGCGAGAGTTGAGAATAGGTGAACCAATTCTTATGACAACGTATGGGATTCACGGGTTTAAGATACAGGAAGTTCCTCTTCTTGGGATTTTTCGTTACAGTGAAGCCGATCTCTTTTTGGATAAATTGGTCTTCGTCGATTTACAGACGATTCGCTCTCTTAATTCTATCTCTCTTGCCTTAGAAAATCAGGTCTTGGAGCAGGAAGAGACCTCTCTCCTCGATTCTGAAGAGGGACAAGATTTTCTCTTTGATGAGGATATTTTCTTTGACACAGAAGAAGAGGTGATTCAAGAGAGTGAAGAGAACTCACTGCTCAGCGGTTTGGCCGAGGCGGTGACTCCGACGGTGTCCTCTTTGGAAGAGAATGCGTGGGAGGGGGGGAGTGTTCACTTTATTCTTCTCAAATTAAACCAACGTTCTTGGGCTTGGTACCAAAAGTGGAAACTTCGTCGAGTGATGGACAAGAACGATCTTGAGACGAATGTCATCTCTTGGCGACAAGCCGCTGGTCTCTCCGCTCAAATTCTCCTTCTCTTACGTCTTTTTTACAATGTCGGGTTCTCTCTGATCGCCATTGCCAGCGTTATCGGAATGGTGAATATTTTATTGATCGCTCTCTTTGAGAGGACGAAAGAGATCGGAACCTTGAGAGCGATTGGAGCCAAAAAACTCTTCGTGGCGAAAGTTCTTTTGGTTGAAAATCTAAGTCTCGCCTTTCTTGGTGGAGTGACTGGGATGCTCTTAGGAACCCTCGCCCTTCTCTGGCTAAAGAGTTTAAACCTTCATATTGCCAACGAGCTGCTCGTCTCCCTCTTTGGGCGTGATACCTTTGATATCGCTCTTCGGCTCCCCATCTTTCTGCTGACCCTCTCTGTCGCCGTTCTGCTTGGGTTTTTCGCAACACTCTATCCTCTGGCTAAGGCTCTCAAGATCTCCCCCGTAGCAGCACTGAGGAGAGATTAAAGATGCAGGTTCAAACGAGAATTCGACTCGCGTGGTCATACTTCTTTAAACATCTAAGACAGTATATTTTTCTCATCTCTGTCATGAGTCTCGGATTTGCGATTATTACCGTCGTCACCTCTCTGATAGAAGGAATGACTCAAACGGCGTACGGTTTAGCTCGCAACCACTACGGCGGGGATATCGTGATTCATAGCGATGATGATGATAACCTTGAACAGAAAAGTATCGAGAGTATCGACGTCGCCGTTGAAGAGGAGGGACTCAACGTCGTTCGACGAATTAAACGGTTGAACAAATTTCAAAATGGAAAGTTGTACTTTGCTGGAAACTCAATTCTCCAGAAAAATATTGTCGGAATCGATTGGGAAAATGAGCGTCCTCTCCTTAAAGATTTAAATCTTTTAGACGGGAGTCTTGCGGAGTTGAACGAGAAGAGTATTCTCATCTCGCAACGAACCGCCGAACAGCTAAAAGCCCGTGTGGGAGATGACATTGTCATGGAGGTCCACTTAGGAGGAAAACAGATTAATACGGTGAATCTCGTTCTTAGTGCGATCTTTATCGATAATAGTGCGTTTAATTCCTACAAATCTCTCATTGATATTACTACCTTCCGAACTCTATTTAGAGTCCCTGAAGAGAACTACTCTCTCTACGGTCTTTTCTTTGATCAGAGAGATCTCCCCCTTAAAAGAGAGATTCATAAACTCTATTCCAACTTGGAAAATAAGATTCCGCTGGGAAGTTTTATCGAGACAAGGGAAGACTGGGAAGAGAGAGAGAGTCTTGGTGGGGATAAGAGCATTTTTCTCGTTCCCCTAACCGCCTACATCAGCGAGATAGATGATCTTCTCGAAGCGATGAGACAACTTTCATACGGGGTTTACGCCATCATTATTTTGATTATTCTGGTTAGTATTATGGCGACGTATCGAATTATCATTCAGGAGAGATCCAAAGAGTTAGCCACCATTCGAGCCATTGGAATTCAGAAGAGATCTCTTATCGAGTTACTTCTCACAGAATCCTTCTTCCTCTTTCTTTTTTCCCTCATCCTCGGAGCTATTTGGTCGGCGGTCGTTCTCTTTTTTCTCTCCGAACTCTCTTTCGCACAGATCCCTGGATTTGAAATATTTTTACGAAATGGTAGGCTATTACCTATCTTCTCATTGAATACTACTCTCTTCAATGTTATCATACTGTTACTAGTTACTTTTCCGGCAGTCTTTCGGCCCTCTCTTCGTGCGGCTGATTTGAGCTTGGTAGATGTTCTCTCGGTACGCTAAAAAAGCAAAGCGAGGCAACATTTTATGTGAAGATTGTAATAGTTATCGAGAACAATTTACTCTCAGAGAGAGTGAGTCGACTCTAGGATTACATTCAATTGGACTGTGCTTGCTCTCTAAAAACTTGGTTTTAGAAAATATTAACGAAGAAATAAAAAAGATATTTTGGGAGATCTCTGAGAGATCCTCAGACTAGATGGGTTTTCGAAATAGGGGTTTGCAAACTCTCTTTTCAAAGATCTAGCACCCCTCCTCTTCGGAAGGAGAGGGGTGACAGTAGACGATGAAGAGAGTGGCAGAGGGCAGGGTGTCTAGGGATTTTATGAACAAATTATTTTTTTTCTTTCTCGTAACGCTCTCTTTTTCTATCCTTATTTTTGGCGAAGATCATCAGGAAATTTTAAGTGAAGTTGATCGTTTAGCAAGCTACCTAGATACTGATTTTAGCGCAGAGTATAGCATCGTTGAAGAGAAGGGGGGATCTCGCTCAAAAACCGTAGCAGCGGTCTTTCGCAGAGATTCAAATAATAAGTACACCATTGTTATCACGGAGCCTGAGGTGAGCAAAGGACAGGGATATCTCAAGGTCGATACGACCCTCTGGTTCTACGATCCCGAGAGTCGTCGCTTCAACTTTTCTAGTGCGAAAGATAGATTTCAAAATACAAATGCAAGAAACTCCGATTTTACTCGTTCAACTCTTTCAGAGGATTACGACGTAGTCAAAGGTGAAAAAGCGAACCTAGGGAAGTATAAGACGTGGCTTTTGACGCTGGAGGCCAATAACGACGAGGTAGCGTATCCTAAGATGAAGGTCTGGATCGATGAGGAATATCTCGTTCGTAAGACAGAGGATTATAGTCTCTCAGGCCAGTTATTACGCACGACGGTTTTTCCACGGTACCAGAAAATTGGAGACCGTTACGTCCCTTATCAATTTCTTTTTACTGAAGAGTTGGAGAACGTAAAAACGCAAATTTCAATTAGAAAGGTTAGCTTTAAAAAATTACAAGATTCTATTTTTTCAAAAAGTTTTCTAGAGAATGTCGGTTCCTAGAGGTTATCGTTAAGTTACTTTTCACTCTTTCCCTCATCTTGGAACGTTTGATTGTTGCTTCTGTTATCTAAAAAGGTATTCCCAATATGTTTGGAGACTCATTAAAATTGAAATCATTTGCTTTTCTTCTTCTCTCGTCTCTGCTGCTTTTAAAGTTGGAGGCACAAACCACGGTAAAGTTGGCAACGATCATTCCGATCGATTCAAAATGGGATGAGTACCTCCACCAAATGGCCGATGATTGGGAGAAAATTACAGATGGGCAGGTAAAAATAACCGTCTACTCTGGAGCTATTCAGGGTGAAGAGGCTGAGGTTATTCGAAAGATTCGTATCGGGCAACTAGATGCGGCTGTGCTAACTCCTCTGGGGATGAATGAAATTTCTAGTGAAACCTTTATTTTTTCAATTCCCTTTCTCTTTAAAAATGAGGATGAGGTCGATTACGTTACCTCTCGAATGGGGAACACGTTTGATGATATTTTTGAAAAAAAGGGATTTGTTATTCTTGGCTGGGCTCAGTCTGGCTGGGTGAATCTTTTTTCAAAAGATCCGATTCGAGAGCCTAGCGACCTGAGAGGAAAGAAGGTTGCGTGGTCGACGGGAGGACAAAAACTTACCCCCATATGGAAGACGACTGGTGTAAGCTTGGTCGATGTTTCGACATCAAACGCTCTGTTGAGTATTCAATCTGGTCTGGTAGATACGTTTATTCTTCCCAGTCTTCTGGGCGCACAGTCTCAAGTTTTTACGATGCTTCCCTATTTGAATACGATGCAAATCTCTCCCTTAGTCGGTAGTTTTATTATCTCTCGGCGGATGTGGAGTCGTATTCCTAAGGAATATCATAAAAGATTGCTCGCTTCTATTGAAAAAACAAAGGAAAACTTTTACAAAGAATTCAAACAATTGGATAAAGAGGCACTCGATATTATGGTGAACTTAGGAAATGTCACCGTGACATCCCCTGATGAGCAGATGTTTGAGCGATGGAAGAGCCTCTTCGTTTCTGATACAATTGTAGGTGATGGAAAAGCGATCTCTCCCGCCCTGTACCAAGAGGTTCAGAAGACCTTGATGGAGTATCGAAACCGATAGAGGATTCGATCTTTCTCTCTTCCCTTTCTTCATTTTTTGTTCGTGTCTTAAAAGGATTATATGAAAGCCTCCCTCTCTCGTCTTTTTTTTCGTCTTGAGCGTCTTGGTTCCGCCATTGCCTTCTTCTTTCTGATATTTATTCCGATTTTTCAACTCATGAGAAATTTTGGTCTATTTAGCTCTGTTGCGGTCAACAAAGATATGAGCGTCTACATCTCGCACGCTCTTCTGTGGCTCGTCTTTCTCGCTGCGATGCGAGCCTCACTCTTGCACAACCATCTTAGCCTTGTGAATATTGCGCAAGGGTTCCCGTCTCGAATTCGGCACCACTTTGATCTTCTCATTGCGGTACTCTCGAGTACCATTCTATTCGCTCTTGCGGCGAACTCTCTCTTTTTTGTTCTACAGAGTATCCCCCCCAACGCGACTCTTGGTTTTTTAAGTAAGCGATTTCTTCTCTATATTATGCCGTTCTCTCTCGCCGTTATGGGAACTCGTGCGATTCTCTACAGAGGAAATCCTTTTAGTGTCGTTGAGCGGGCTGTTTTAATCACCATTGCGATTCTTCTCGCCTCTCTTTTGGGAAGCAACGCTTTTTATGAGTACATTCTTTACGGGATGGCTCAGGTAAAAGAGGATTATATCGCTGAGTCCATTTTCATTTTTCGCCCAATTGCTCCCTTCTTCTTTGACTTTTTTGATCGACTGAGAGAGGGCGATTTACTCTTTCAACTCACAGAGACGGGAATGCAGTTTTTTCAGGCGACAAAATCATTTTTTGGTCTCTTTTTAATTGTGCTTGCCTTTTTTGGAATGCCGCTGTTTATCGTTTTGGGTGGAATTGGATTTCTTCTTTTTGCAAGCAATGGCTACAATCTCTCTCTACCCAATCAACTCTATACAATGTTGAGCGAACAGGCACCAACCGTTCTCCCCGCACTCCCTATCTTTGCACTCGTGGGATATTTTCTCTCTGAGAGTAAATCGAGCGAACGTCTGGTAAACTTTTTCTCCGTCCTTTTCGCCAAGATTCCGGGGGGTGTTGCCTTTACAACGATTCTTGTTTGTGCCTTTTTCACCGCCTTTTCAGGAGCTTCGGGAATCACCATTTTAGCCGTAGGTGGTCTTCTTCTTCCCCCTTTAAAGCAGTACTACTCCGAGAAATTTAGTTACGGACTTTTGACGTCATCGGGGAGTATCGGACTGCTTTTCCCCCCGAGTCTACCCTTGATCATGTACGCAATCCAGACGAGTAGAGTCAGTTTTTTTGAGATGCTGGTCGCTGGAATTGTTCCAGGTGCAATTATTATCTTACTTCTTATCGTCTATCTACTTCTCTTCCACCGACCGAAGATTCTTGCCCCGGTATTCTATACCCGAAGAGAGCGATTCTTGATCTCTTTTCAGGCGACCCCTGAGATTTTTCTGCCACTCTTTATCATCGGATTGTACTTCTTTGTGACACCCAACCTCGTTATCGTGAGTGGATTAACCTTCTTTTACGTCTTGCTGACGGTTCTTATCCGTCGTGATTTTACTCCACGCAAGATGGTTCATGTGATGGAGGAAGCGCTTCCGATTATCGGCGGTATTTTTATGATTTTAGCGATGTCAAAAGGACTCTCCGACTACTTTGTCGATCAAGGGATTCCTTTGAAATTGAAGGCACTGGTTGAGACAACGATTGAATCGAAGTACGTCTTTCTCTTTATTCTCAATATCGCACTGCTCGTTGTCGGTAGCTTCATGGATATTTTCTCAGCAATTATCGTCGTTGTTCCGCTACTCATTCCCCTTGCCGGTCTCTACGACATCAGTTTGATCCATTTGGGGATTATCTTCTTAGCCAATCTCGAGCTAGGGTATATGACGCCTCCTGTTGGTATGAATCTCTTTTTAGCCTCATACCGATTCAAAGTCTCCCTGATAAAACTCTATCGCTCTATCTTGCCTTTCTTCTTTGTTCGACTTCTTATTGTCTTTTTAATTACCTACATTCCTCTCTTTTCAACCTACCTTCCCTCCCTCGTAAGAGAGTATCTAGCGAAGTAGATGACCCCCTCTTTTGGGGATTTTTTTGAGAATTATTTGCCTCGGGTATCTCTAATTTTTTTGCAAATAGAATTTTGTAAGATTTTTGCGGGGTTCTCTTTTGTGTTAATGTGTGGACTGTCTGTTGTGATAGCGGAAGCACCGAAGGCACACGCCCACGCTAAAGCGTCATCTTCTAAGTAGTGCAACAGATACCCTGCGAGTGACGCATCGCCAGCCCCCACCGTGTTGAGGTTAAGTGGGTTTAACTTAAAACCGTGGTGACGTCGCTCTGTGTACGTTTTTTTCTCTTTTGAGTAGAGGATCAATCCCTCCGCTCCTTTCGAGAGTAGGATGTGTTGAACCCCCTCGCCTAAAACAGAGAGAACGCCCTCTTCTACTGTTTTGAGAGGGGAGCTCAGCTCTTCAAATTCTGATAGGTTTGGTTTGATGAGAAAGATATTTTTTAAGTCTACTCTCTTTAGTAAGGAACCACGTAGATCGAGAACGACAGGAACTTTTTTTTCGTGACAAAAATCTATTATCCTCTGTAACTCTTTTACCTCGACCCCTCTGGGTAAACTTCCGTTGATAACAACCATCTCATTTTTTACGATTAACGTAGTTAATTTTTTCCAGAGCTGGTTGAAATCCGTTTCATCAATTCCAAAACCAGATTCGTTAATTTCCGTCTCTGTTTTTGAGGATTCTTCTAGGATTTTTATATTCGTCCGTGTTCGCCCTTTGACCTCAATAAAATGGTTTTTTATCCCGTGGTTTTGACAGTGTTTATCGAAGAAAGATCGGTTTTCTTTTCCGAGAAATCCCAGAAGATCGACACTGATCGTTTCGTCTGCTAATCTCATCGATGTTGCGAGATTAACTCCTTTACCACCTACGAAAACCATTCTGGATTCGCTCTGGTTGAGTCTTCCCCGTTGTAGCTCATTGATGCGTATCACTTCATCAAGAGATGGGTTCAAGTTTATGACAAGAAAGGATTTTTTCATTTAGGCCCACCTCTAAAAAACATCTTTTTCATTTCTAACTCGAGTTTTTAGAGCTATTCGTAATACCGAGCTAGAAAAGAGCGTTTATAGTCGGAAAATCGATCCTTCGCAATCGCTTGTCGAATTTCACCCATCATGCGAGCCATGAAAAAGAGATTGTGTTCACTCACAAGCATAGAGGCATACATCTCTTTCGCCATGATCAGGTGACGAAGATAGCTCCTCGAATATCGTTGGCAACTTCGACACCCACACCCCTCTTCGATTGGGCTTTGATCCAGACGAAATCGTTCATTTCTAAGATTGAGAACCCCGTCAAAAGTCATACACGTTCCGTTTCTAGCGATTCGGGTCGGATAGACGCAGTCAAAGAGATCGATACCGTTCTCCACCGCTTCAAGGATGTAGTCTGGCGTACCAATTCCCATGACGTACCTCGCCTTTTCCTCGGGAAGAAGGGCGGCTGTCGACGCTAAAAATTCTTTAAACGCCGAGCTCTCCTCCCCGACCGAAAGGCCCCCAATGGCGATTCCAGCAGGCTCTAAGGCGAGAAGCTCTTCTGCGCTCTGTTTTCGCAGATCTTGGTAGAAATTTCCCTGAATGATCAGGAAGAGAGAGCCTTGATATTCGCCTTTTTCTTCGCTCATTTTTTTGCGATACGCCATCGCTCTCTTCGCCCAATTGGTTGTAATTCTAACCGCTCGACTCGCCTCTTCGTGTGATATCTCGGGGGGCGTACAGAAATCGAGAGCCATTTGAATATCGGAGCCGAGGGAACACTGGAGATCAACTACTTTTTCAGGCGTAAAGATGTGGCGACTTCCGTTTAGATGCGATTGAAATCGAACCTCCTTTTCGTCGATCTCCCGTAGTTTGGAGAGAGAAAAGAGTTGAAAGCCCCCCGAGTCGGTCAAGATATTTCTTTTCCAGCCAGAAAAATTATGCAACCCTCCTGCCGCTTCGATAACGTCGATTCCAGGGCGAAGGTAGAGGTGGTAGTTATTCGCTAAGATAATCTCGTATCCCATCTCCTCGAGCGTCTGGTGAGAGATTCCTTTGACTGTTGCATTGGTTCCCACTGGCATAAAGACGGGAGTCTCTACTTTTCCGTGAGGAAGGGTGAGCGAGCCTAGCCTCGCCTTGGTCTGATTCTCTTGATGATGAATAGAAATAGGGAGAGAGAGCATTCTCTAGCCTCCATTTTGTTTGAGGGTACCACAGAAAAATCTTTTTCTATCTTTGAAATTGAGTTTTAGAGGTACCGTTGAAGGGAGGCGACGGGGTAAACCTTAAATTTGATTATAGAGTTATCATTAAGTAGTGAAAATGGGGGGTAGCCGTTAATTGATTCGCTTTTTTGAAAGTGAAAAAAAATAAAAAAGCCCCCAAGGAAAAGGAGGAAAAACCCCGGGGGCAAAAAAAACAAAACTAATTTAGTTCATCGAATAAAATTATCACGACGAACGGTGTGTACAAAGTAAAAAAATCTTAGGTAAAAAACAAGGGGGGGACGATAAGAAAATTTATTTTCTGTCCACTATTTGATCAAGGAGGACCTGTCTCTCCGATAAGTGACCAATCGAATTCTCTTGCGGAGGTGAGAGCGGGAAGAGAGGGGGGAATGGTAGGAGCAGACCCTCCCACGTCGTTATTGTCTGCGATCGAGGATTGATTTCCGGAGGCGATAAACT
>CAZATZ010000012.1:9549-17000 GCA_964488175.1 uncultured Spirochaetales bacterium | reverse complement strand
CCTCGTAGATTACTATATTTTTAATCAAAAATATCTCTACCTCTTTGAAGATAGCACCTTAGTCGCCAGATTTGAGTTAAGCCAGACAACCGACTATAACTAAGGGGTACCTCTAAATAATTCTTTCACCCGAGCCGACAAATCTTAGGATTGGCAAGAAAGATCGAGTTAGAAACAGAGGAGAGATTTCGCCTTTTTCTCCCGACTTAACGGATAAATCTTCCGAACACTTCTCAGAGAGCGAGGTGACAGAACAAAAAACGACCTCTTATCTCTCGCAGAGAGAGGATATTTAAGAGAAAAAAGCCCCCCCTCCTCACAAAGAATAGGATTTTGAGAGATACTATAAATAAGCTAGTTGATTTTTACAAAAAGAATCTTTAGTATTAGACAGAATTCCGATCTTCAATGATTTTTTTTGAAAACCTCTATGAAGAGACGGCGAGAGAGGCTGACGTGGTTTCTGCCTGTGTTTGAGTATGAGAGACAAGAGAAAAGGATAGAGACGGATCTATATGTATGCGATTGTTGAAATAAAAAAGAAACAGTATAAGGTATCCGAGGGAGAGACGATCAGGGTAGATCGTATGCTCAATGAACCGGGAGAATCCCTCGAATTTGATTCTGTCATGCTCTTGGCTGAAGAGAAAGAGGTTCATGTAGGAACTCCCTTCGTCGAAGGGGCAAAAGTTCGAATGACGGTAAAAGAAGAGTTCCGTGATAAGAAAGTTCGTGTCGTTAAATTTAAACGACGTAAAGGATACGAAAGAACTCACGGACATCGACAGACCTACACGCTCTTATCGGTCGATCAAATTACACTCTAGGAAACGGTGTGATCGAGGCTGAGCTGCTCTTCGATAGAGAGGGTCTCTTGAAGAGATGTAAGATTGTGGGACACGCTAAGAAAAAAGATTCGGTGAGTCTTTGCTGTGCGACGGTCTCCCTTCTCTCTAAGACGGCTGGGACTCTTCTTCACGAGTCTAAAGGGGTTCTCCTTGAAACAGACGTTCAACACGAGGGAGCTTTTCTGTTTTCGATACTCGAGTTTTCCGAAGAGGTTCGTGAATTCTGTCTAACGGTTGGTATCTTTCTCGAGCGAGGACTTCGCCTCGCCCAAGAAGAATTTGAGGATGAGATACATCTAACTCTCCTAAGAGAATAATAGGATGAAAGGAATAAAAAATGGCACATAAGAAGGGTGGAGGAAGTAGTAACAACGGACGTGATTCACACTCTAAGCGTTTAGGAATTAAACGTTTCGGAGGCGAGACTGTCCAAGCGGGAGAGATTCTCGTGCGACAAAGAGGAACAAAATTTCATCCAGGTGATAACGTAGGGGTTGGAAGGGATTACACTCTCTTCGCCTTGAAAGCTGGAGCTGTGAAATTTGCCTTCTCTCGGGGGAAAAAACGAGTCTTTGTTGTAGCGTAACATCTTGTAGATTTGATATTCGGGTACCTCTAAAGAGTCGATTTCTGAAAATCGCAAAGATATTTTTTGTCCAATCAAGGAACTCAAAACGGAGTTTAGCCGAGATTTATCACGGTGCTAGATGATTCTTTGACACCATAAAATATTGAGATTGACAGAAAAGATCGAGTTAGAAATGAAAAAGAGTTTTTTAGAAGTACCCTTATAGATGAAGCGGGGTAAAAAAGGTGAGAATACATACAATTCTCAGCCTATACCCTTAGATATAAGTCATCAAACATCCCGAAATCTAACAGAGTCGAGACCTCTCTACTTAGAAGATTAAAATCGGGAAAGAGAGCAAAAAATACTTGTAACTCTCTGTACGCTTCTTTAATAAATAAAAAAATTATTAAAATACTCTCTTCTGCTTACTTTTTAACTAGGGAATGTCCTATAATTAAAAATGAAAAGACGGAGGAAAAAGGAGATGGGGGAGTTTTCTCTTCTCTCTACCTCGAAAAACTCGCTTTTAGAAAATATATAAGAGATTTTTATTGAAATAAGGAGCTAAAAACGGAGTCTAGAAGAGTTAAATGAGGATTTTGAGGACGGTGAATCGGCAAAAAAGAGCGAGTCAGAGATTAACAAAGAGGTTTTTTTTAGAGACCCCTCGATGTATCGATGAGAGAATCGTTCTAAGCACTTGTATTACACTCAAATTCTAAAGGGTACCTCTAAAAAATCGATTTCAGAAAATAGCGAAGATATTTTTTGTCCAGTCAAGGAACTGAAAACGGAGTTTAGCCGAGATTTATCACGGTGCTAAATGATTCTTTCAGTGACGCCATAATTGACGCCATAACAAATCTTGGGATTGACAGAAAAGATCGAGTTAGAACTGAAAAAAGGTTTTTTAGAGGTGCCTTAAATATCTCTACTATTTTTTATCTTTTTTAGGGGGGAAGAGAGTTATGAAAATACGTAATGGCGAATCTATCTCAGCTGGAATTGGAATGGGAAAGGTCTTTCTCTTTCAACGGACTCTGCCCAAGATAGAATCGTATGAGATACCAGAAGACTCTCTCTCACAAGAGGTCGAACGATATCAACAAGCGATTAAAGACTCTCTTAATTCGCTCGAATCACTTCTTCAGACATTTTCAGAAAAAGACTCAGAGAGCGAGGGAGTCATTCTCAGTCGCCAACTTTTAGGCACGCACATAGCGATGCTTAGCGATCCCTTCTTTTCCAAAAAGATCCCCAAGGCCATTCAGCAGGAAAAACGAAATGCGGAGTGGGTCTTACTCGGCGAGACGAGAACTCTTCTTCAGAGTTTTGCGGAGATAGAAGATGAATACCTACGCCAGCGCGAGATCGATCTCAGAGAGCTCTGTGAAAAAATACTCAACCGACTACTAGGCAAGAGAGAGGTCAGCCTAAGAGAGATTCCCGATGGGGCGATCCTTATCGCCGCCGATCTAATGCTCAGCGATCTTCTTAAGATCGAGTACGAGAAGTTGGCGGGAATTATCTTGGAGAGAGGGGGAAAGACCTCTCACACAGCGATCCTAATTCGAGCCTCTCATATCCCTTTTTTAATCGGATGCCAAGGTATCTCTAAAGAGGTCAAATTTGGAGATTTTTCTATTATCGACGGAAACGAAGGGGTCTTCATTTCAAATCCGTCACAAGAGGAGATAGACGAGTATCAGAGACGAAAGAGACTCTTTGAAAGCTACGAAGCTCATCTCGTCGATGAGGTAAACGGAAGGACAAAGAGTGCCGATAATGTCCTATTAAAGTTAATGGCAAACATCGGAAACTCTAATGAGATACAGGAGATTGATCGTCGTTCTATCGATGGAGTAGGACTTTTTAGAAGTGAATTCCTTTTTCTTAACAAAGAGATTATCCCCGACGAAGAGGCGCAGTATCAGGTCTATTCACATATTTTAAAGTGGGGAAAAGGGAAACCAATTACGATTCGAACCATCGATCTCGGGGGTGAAAAACGCCTCCCAGAAAAGATTCTTCACCTCGACTACGAAAGAAATCCTCTCTTGGGAGTTCGGGGAGTTCGATTTACCATGCTCCACAAGGAAGAGCTCTTTATCCCTCAATTACGGGCTCTTCTGAGGGCGAGTACTCACGGTAATCTTAAGATCTTAATTCCCATGATTAATGATCTCGAAGAATTTTGCACGATTCTCGATTTAATAGAGAGTGTCAAGAGAGAGTTAGAGAGCGAGGGCGTCGTCGTCGCAAAAAAAATTCCCGTGGGAATCATGATTGAGACACCTTCTGCGGTTTTGACCAGCGATGTCTTAGCCAAACGAGCCGACTTCTTTGCGATTGGAACGAATGACCTAACCCAATACACCCTCGTCGTCGATCGTGAAAACCAGATGGTAAACGATCTTTTTAATCCTCTGCATTTGAGCCTACTGAGATCGATGAAAATCGTCATCAATTCGGCAAAAGAGGCGAAGATACCCGTTCATCCCTGTGGTGAGTTGGCTGGATATCCTACCTCAGCGTCTATTCTACTCGGGATGGGACTACGCTCCTTTAGTATGAACTCCGTCAACGTCCCCGCCGTAAAAAAGGTTCTTCGAAGTATATCCGTTGAGGAGGCGTCCATTTTTAGTGAAAAGATTTTGGCGTGTGATAGCTCCTCTGAGGCCGATGCCTTGATCACAGCTTGGAAGAGAGATCGACTGCCCCAACTATTAGGAATGAAAGAGTAAGAGTATCTCAAAAACTCTCTCTTTCATTTTTAATTCGATCTTTTCTAAAACCAGATGTTTAGAGATGACCTTAGTCGATTTAACAGCATAGGAGAAGAAAATGCTCTTTGAACTCATCCCTTTTCGTAGTGAAGCAAATCAAATCCAGAAAAATCTGGAGAGCTTAAAGAGCCTCGTAGAAAAGAGTGATGGGGATGTGATTCTCTGCCCTGCCCACTCCCTCTCCGCTTGTTACTCCTCGTTTGAACGCGATTCCGCCCGCCCCCCAGCGGGTAAGAGAGATACAAGTAGCTATCTAACGAGAGTATCGATCGCAATGGAAGAGTTGGCGAACTCTCTAAAACTCCATCAAGTTCTCTTTCTCGTCGAATGGAGTCGAGAGAATGAGTTGATGTACTACGGTCTTACCCATCAAAAAATAGCCTACCGACGACGATTAGAACTCCAAAAAAATCCAAATTTCTTACCTCAAAAGATGATTTATCGACACCAAGGAGTTGACCTCGGTTTAATGGTCGAAGATGAGTTGATGTATTATACGAGTCCAGTTGGGTCTGAATTTATCCTTTTAAGTGAAGCTCAACCCTTTCATAGCGAGGGACTCTCAGATCGTCTCAACAATTTAAAGCAAGCGAGCAGGGAGGCAGAGGTTCCTCTTCTTCAAGTAAACCTCGTCGGTCTTCAGGAAAACCGCCTCTTTGAGGGGATTTCACTCGTTATCGAAAATGAAGAGATCACTCAAATGAGTGACCCTTTTAAGAGAGAGTCTCTCTCTTACGACTCGCAAAAAGAGTACCCTCCCCTCACCTACTCCCCGCCCTATCTCTTTAACGGCGTTTTGAACTCCCCTATCGACTGTGCGCGAGTAAAAACAGCTCTGGTGCAAGGGATTAAAGAGTACTGTCAACAGGTTGGATTTCAGAGAGTTGTCCTAGGTATTTCTGGGGGAATCGACTCCGCACTCGTAGCAGCACTAGCCGCCCAAGCGATCGGCGGTGAGAATTTGACTCTTATCGCTCTGCCCTCAATGTTCTCTTCTGAGGGGAGCTTGACCGATAGCGAAGAGTTGGCGAAAAACCTAGGCGCTCGCTACGAGGTCATCTCGATCAAACCCATCTATGACGCTTTTATTGCGAGTTTAGAACCACTTTTTCAAGGGACTCAGAGTGATCTTACCGAAGAGAATCTCCAAGCGAGGATCCGAGGGACTCTTCTGATGGCGGAGTCAAATAAACGTAACGAACTACTACTAACCACGGGAAATAAGTCTGAGTGTGCGATCGGTTACGCAACCCTTTACGGGGACATGTGCGGTGGTCTTGGAGTCATCGGAGATCTGTATAAGACGGAGGTCTATCTCCTCTCCCAATTCATCAATGAGGAGTCGCTTCGAGAATCAAAGAGAGAGATCATCCCTCAAAATACTCTAACGAAACCACCCTCGGCGGAACTTCGCCCCGATCAAAAGGATCAAGACACCCTCCCCCCCTACGAGATCTTAGACGATATCTTACGATTATACCTCGATCAACAGAGGGGAGTTGAGAGTATTTTAGAGGCTGGTTTTCAGAAAGAAACGATCGAATGGGTTATCAAACAACTACACACAACCGAGTACAAACGGCGTCAGGCCGCCCCTTCGCTTAGCGTTGCCAAAAGCTCTTTTTTCACCAATCGTTCTTTATCACTTGTTTAAAAATAAATATTAAAATATCATTTGAGGCGCCCTTAAGAGTGACTCTTACAAGGAAAAAAGAGAGGTTAAAGAGATATTTATGCCCTTAATAAAACGATCCGATGGAACTCTGATTAAAAAAATAGACAATATGCATAAATTTTTGCCGTTTATGCTAAAGACTCGCAGAGAGGCGACGATCTATTTTGAGCAAGAGATCGATGTTACCCACACCCTCGAGTTTTTACGAGAGATCAATCAAGAGCAACCAAGAGATAAGAGAAAGAGTCTCTTTCATATCGTCTTGGCGGCAGCGGGGAGGACGATCGCTTTACGTCCGCAGATTAACCGATTTGTTTCGGGTCAACGGCTATATCAGCGCAACCAAATTCTCTTGAATTTTATCGCAAAGATCGATTTTAAAGAGGGAAGCGACGAGTTAAATGTACCCTGTTCATTTGACCCTTATGATACTATCGATACCCTTAGCCAGAAGGTCGTCAATGAGATAACTCAAGCACGGGAAGCGGGAAATTCAAGCTCATCAGAGGTTGATTTCTTGGTGAAACTTCCTAGGGGGATCTTATCTTTCATCTTTAAATCGTATCGCTGGTTAGATTTTTATAATCTCCTCCCTGGAAGCCTTATTAAAACCGACCCCTGTTACTCCTCGATGTTCTTTACAAACGTCGGAAGTATCGGTTTAGAGGCTCCCTACCACTTCCTTTTCGAACACGGAACTACTGGTATCTTTCTCTCGATAGGAGTAACCAAAAAGACCTACGTCTTAAATAAAAAGGGGGAGGTGGAGAAAAAAATAATGACGATCTTGCGGTATTCGTACGATGATAGAATCTCGGACGGGGTGTATATGGCCAAGACGCTACGGTTGATCAAAGATCTCATTGAAAAACCAGAAAAATTGACAGAGAGACCCGAAATTTCTCAAAAGATATTGGATGAACTCCAACTCAAAGGGGTTTAGGGTATCTCGAAAGATTAGAGGGGGATCGACCCCTCAGAGACGAAACGTTTCTACTTTTTTGAATCTTTCGCCTGCTCTTTAGAGTGGCTTAAGAGGGAGAGAAAGAGGAGAATCGTGAAGACAACAACGCTGGCATCGGCGACGTTAAAGGTGGGCCACCTCTCTAATTTAAAGAGACCGTAAAAACGAAAATCAAGAAAATCGACAACCCCGTCTGGTCGAAAGATACGATCAAGTATATTTCCTATTCCTCCTCCCAAAATACCCGCAAGACACCACTTTTGATGGCGAGTAAATTCTTCTGAGATGAGGATCAATTTGACAACAACTCCCAGCAAGGCTACGGGAAAGAGAATTAACACGACGATTCGAACCACCGACGAGAGATCATGAAAGAGACTAAAGAGAGTCCCTAGATTTCTAACGTGGATGAGGCGAAAAAACTCTTCAGGCCCCGTACTCCAGTAGACCGTATTTTGTGGGATTACCTTCACGATGAAGTATTTTGTTATCTGATCAAAACTAAATACTCCCAAAGAGAGCCAAAGAGGAGAAAAATCCTCTTTTTTTAAATCTCGTAATTTTGGCATAGACCTCTATTTCCTCTCTTTTTCAATCTCTCTTCAAT
>CAZATZ010000012.1:6559-9449 GCA_964488175.1 uncultured Spirochaetales bacterium | reverse complement strand
GTAACTCTAAAAAACTCTTTTCCATTGCTAACTCGATCTTTTCTGAAATCGACTTTTGAGAGATACCCATTTATCAGAAATTTGTTTCATAATCGACAAACTCTACGGGTAGATTAAACTCTTTTTTGAGCTCTGAGGCGATAGCTTTGACTCCAAAAGTCTCACTAAAATAGTGACCCGCCAACAAAACGTTTATCTGGGCCTCCAGAGCCGTGTGATAGATGGCGTGCGCCCCCTCCCCCGTAATAAAGAGATCGATTCCCTCTCGAATCGCCTCTTCAACGGCAAAGGGCATATCTCCCGAGACGATGCCGATCTTTTGAACCGACTCTTTACCAAAGGGGAGAAGTTTTGCCTCTCGGCTAGAGACTCCCATCAGCGTCTCGGTAATCTCTGTCGCTCTTCTTTTTTTCGGCAAACGTCCTTGAACTCCGACGGAGATCCCCTTGTAGAAAGCAAATCCTTTTCGATCTTCGAGTTGTAACCGATCGGCTATCTGAGCGTTATTGCCCAAGACAGGGTGAACGTCTAGGGGAAGATGGGCGGCGTAGAGCGCGAGTCGATTCTCCATTAAGTATTGGATGCGCGAGAAGTGCTCCCTCGTAATAGGAATCTGCTTACCCCAAAAGAGACCGTGATGAACGAAGAGTAGATCGCCGTGAAACTCCTTCGCTCGGCGAAACGTAGCCAAGGAGCCATCAACGGCACAGACGACTCGATCAACCTCTTGATCACTCAAGCCAACTTGTAACCCGTTGATAGCGATATCGCTACTCGAAAATTGAGAGCAAGAGAGAACTCTCTCAAACCAATCTTCTAATTCTTGAACTCTTACTCCCATCTTAACCTAACTCTGCAACCGCTCGAGGTAGACTCCCTCGGGCTGAACTCCAACTAGCTCGTCGATCTTCTTTCCATTTTCAAAGATAAGAATCGTCGGGATTCCTGAGATCTCATACTCTTGGGAAGTGCTTGGATTTTCATCGACATCGATTTTGAAAAAATCGACCTTCCCCTCTAACTGCTCAGAAATTCTATCAATCACAGGACCAACCATACGGCAAGGGCCACACCAAGGAGCCCAGAAGTCTACTAAGACTCTCTGAGGACTCTCTAGGATATCTTTTTGAAAATTTGCGTCACTTGTCTCTTTTACCATCTTCTCTCCTCACAGAATTTCTCAAGTTGGGTATCAAAACGAATCTTTTATCAATAACATGCAAGAATACACGATCAGATGATCAAAAAACTCGGAAGTATCACGTATTTTTCCGAAAAAGTACCTCTCTTTTTTGAAAATCTCTCCCAAAAAAGACCTCTTCGTAAGAATATCTCGATGAGTGTAGTAGAAACATTGAATATTTTCCATACTTTTAACGAAATTATTTTAGCGAGAAGAGAAGAGTAAACCTCTCCTCTGTGATCAATCGGATCGAATATGAAAATTATTTTAACCCCGCTTAGAAAAGCGTAAGGGTTCCCCTAAAGGGTACCTCGAAAAAAAGGCTCGATTTTAAAAAGGGATAGATAACCTCGATAATGAATTGACTCGATTCAAAAGGCTCTTTACCTTAGATGAGTAGAGAGATACGCAGAGACTTGAAGAGTTAGACCGAGTGTTCCACTTATTTTACATAACGAATGGGGATTTCATGAAAAGACATTTTTTTTGGGGTTGGGGAATTCTTTTGCTCCTTTTTAGCGGGTGTTCTGATGCAAAAATTTTAAAAAATCAAGAGGAAGGACTCTACGCAGAGATCGAGACGACTCGAGGTAGTTTTCTTGTCCGATTTGATTACGAAAATACCCCCATCGCTGTTGTCAATTTTTTGGGGCTAGCTCTAGGAAAGATCGATTATTATCAGAATAAATTAGACAGCGAAAATGAATCGACGCAGATCACTACTCGGGGAAATTTTTACGAGAACACCTATTTTACCGTCGCAGAGGAGGGGTTTATTCTCCAAGGAGGCGACCCCATTGGAGACGGAACTGGAACCCCCGGTTACTTTTTTGATGACGAAATTGTTCCTAACAGCTTTCAAAATGAGGGTGTGATGGGGATGGCCAACGATGGCGCCAATACAAACGGAAGTCAATTTTTTATTACGTTCGATGCTCTTCCCGAATTAGAAGATCGCTACACCGCCTTTGGTCAGGTCGTCAGTGGATTGGATACGGCAAGAGAGATAGAGGTGGGAGACAGGATCACAAAAATCACACTCCATGCAAAAGGAAAAGAGGCGAAGGGGTTTAAGATTTCCCAAGAGCATTTTGATGAATTGCGTCAAGCCAAGAGAGATAAACGCCAAGAGAGAGACGAAGAGATAAAAAAGAGTTTACAGGAAAAAAATCCTAAGTTAATTGAGTTACCCTCTGGGATTCTCTACGAGATCCTACGAACGCAGGAGGGTGAATCGGTCAATTTAGGCGATACGGTTGAGATTCATTACACTCTCAGCCTACTCGATGGAGAGCTTATTGAGAGTTCTCAGAACCAGTCGGCGGCTATTTTTGACGGGGGTAGGTCGTTGCAATTTCTCATAGGAAGTCAAGAGATCCCCCCTGGTCTAAATGAGGTCGTCCTTCTCCTCTCTCAAGGGAGTGAGGCGGTCGCCTACCTTCCTCCTCAAACGGCCTTTGCGGAACGTGCCTATCGCTCTGATGAGCTGGCGATTCCTCCCTACTCTTGGATCAAACTAGAGATTAGTCTTCTGGATATAAAAAAGGGTCGATAAAGACGAGTTGCTACTCTCGAATAATCGTACTAGCTTTAAAGAGAGTCCCCCCGTCTCCTTTTTGCTCTCTCTTTTCTTTAGATTTGGATTTAGATTGGGATTGGGATTGGGCCTCAAGAAACTGATCTAAACTTAATTCCGCCACACCCCTG
>CAZATZ010000012.1:3233-6549 GCA_964488175.1 uncultured Spirochaetales bacterium | reverse complement strand
CCCGTCTCCTTTTTGCTCTCTCTTTTCTTTAGATTTAGATTGGGGTTTAGATTGGGGTTTAGATTGGGATTGGGCCTCAAGAAACTGATCTAAACTTAATTCCGCCACACCCCTGTAATTTCCCTCGCTGGTCTCAATCAAGAGAACGTCCTCTTCAAGAAAAGTTCCCTTGTGGTGCAAGACGTCACCCTCTTCTATCTCCTCTCCCCGTTTTACCCGCTCTAATCCCTCGGGGGTTAGTTGAACAGAGGCTTTAGGTCGAGCGTTTAAGAGCCACCTTTCATAATTTCTACGCTCCTCCTGAGAGGCGAAATACGTCCCCACCTCCTCACCCGAGAGGATCCGTACCAAGAGATTCTCCTCCACGCCATTGGCGATCACGGTAGGACACCCTCCCCTTCCTGCGATTTCCGCCGCATCTAGTTTGGTTCGCATTCCCCCTCGAGATTGGGCGGATCGAGACTCTCCCGCGTAGCTGCGAATTCTCTTGTCGATCTGAGAGACGTAACGTATCGGTTTTGCGTCTGGGAATTGGTGGGGCGAACTCGTGTAGAGAGCGTCGATATCACTCAGCAAAATGAGCAAGTCAGCGTCTAGCTTACTCGCAACGTAGGCACTCAGAGTGTCGTTATCTCCGAAGACGGTACTCTGTATCTCATCGATCGCAACGCTGTCGTTCTCATTTAAAACAGGAATAACCCCGTTTTTTAGAAGTTCATGGATAGAGTTTTGTAGATTTGTATACGAACTCTCTCGATCAAAGAGATCACGGGTGAGAAGAACCTGACCAACCTGTATTTTATAGATAGAGAAAATACGTTGGTAGTGATCCATTAACCGAGGTTGACCAACGGCGGCACACGCCTGTCTAGCACCGGTGGTTTCGAGCGGGAGGGGAAGTTGTAAGAGGTGACTTCCTAGACCGATAGCCCCCGAAGAGACGAAGAGAAATTGATACCCCTGTTTTCGGTAGTGGACAACCTGCTGGGCTAAACTCACCAAGAGAGAGAGATTTACCTCACTCTCAGGGCAGATCGTACTCGTTCCAATCTTGATCACGACGCGACGAATCGCACTCATATTTCTCTCTTGTCCAGACTCCATCGTCATCACAACCACCTCTAAAGATTCTGCATAGGGGTACCTTTAAAAAACTCTTTTTCAGTTCTAACTCGATCTTTTTTGCCAATTCAGCGTCACTGAAATACTCATTTAGCCCAACTAAACTCCGTTTTCAGTTCCTTGCCTTGTCAAAAAATATCTTCGTTATTTTCTGAAATCGATTTTTTAGAGGTACCCAAAATTCTACTTGCCAATTTTTTTGGGGGGAGATCGAACGTACACTCTGCTGAAATGTGTTTTACGACTGTATCAGGCTCAACAACTCTTTTTCGATAAGAATGAGTGTTTTTTGATAGTGTACATCACCAAGAGAGGGAATTCCGTCCAAGAGGAGTGTCTTTCCCTTTAAGCCACAGGGAGCGAAGAGAGAGTTCTCGTAGTGTCGAGCGGTCTCTTCCAACGCCTCTGCCTCTTGCGCCGATTCCGCAAGATTTCCCACCGTCTGAATGTTTAAAACCTTCTTATCACGCAACTCGCCGAAGAGTCGTCCGCCCTCTCTCTCGAAGGCAAACCCCCTCGTCAGCACTCGATCTAGATACCCTTTTAAAATCGCAGGAAAGTGACCCCACCACAGAGGCGAAACAAGAAGGATCAGATCGCTTCTCTCGATACGTCTCTGCTCCGACTCAATCTCTAGGTTAAGCTGGCTCTCCTGCCAAGAACGGATCTCATCGAGGGAGAGAACGGGCAAAAATCCGCTCTGGTAGAGATCCACTCTTTCAAGACTCCAACCATCTCCCTCTAATATCTCTGTTACCTTCTGAGCGATGGTGTAGTTAAAGCTCTCGGGGTCGGGGTGAGCGAGCAGAAGAAGAGCTCTCTTAGTTTTCTCTTTTTGCATAAGACCACCTCTAAAAAACCCTTTTTCATTTCTAATTCGATCTTTTCTGGAATCGATTTTTTAGAGGTACCCATAAATTATTTCGTGCGGCTTATTTTTTCTCTTTCTTTGAAAGAGTTCCAATGGGATCCAAGAAGATACCGTAGACGCTCTTCTTAGGAAGAGATTTTTTCCAAGAGATACGAGTCCCGTCACGAACTATTTCCGTATCGGTCGAGGGAAAGAGAGAGATTCCCTCTCCGATGGCTGAGAGATAGAGAGAGAGCCTTGGACTACTCAAGAGACGAGTAAAAAAGTCGACTTTACTCGGATCGGTGATCTTCATATCAACGGTCACTTCGTATTTTCCCTTCTCTTTGTTGGTGAAAAATAGATTGATATCGGTCACAGGGAGTTCAAAGGGGATTTTGTCCTTGATAAAATTAAGATCCCTGAGACGGATAAGGGTAGCTGGCCCATTGTTGATATCCGAATACTGAGGGAAGATCTCCGCCAACGGTATCTGAGGACTTCGTCCCTCTCGACTATTTCGAAGAAGAATCGCAGAATCGGAAAATCTTAAATAAAATGGACTCTTTTTAAAACTTCCCTCGACATCCCCTTTGCCTAGACGAAAGAGACTCCTCTCATCGGTAGGAGTAAAGAAAGACGATTTTTTAGACGCATTTATGAGAAGATCATTGGGGTATTGTCCGTACAGATTGGTCGTTAAGGAGAATCCTACCAGAGCAAATCCGAAGTTCGACGGGGATTCCTCCTCCCCCTCGTCGTTTAAGCTGGGGAGTTTAAAACCAGAGAAGGAGATAGAATCGGGAAAAGAGATCGAGGTGGAGATATAGTCTGTCATCATGCCTAAGGAGAGAAGATGCTTCTCTTTAAAAATATCTTTCTCTTTGGCGTAGCGAATCATCCCAACAAGAAAATCGTTCTCAACCAAGAGATAGAGATCCCCCTCTGGCAACGTCCTCAACTCACCAAGACCGGTGAGATTTTTAGTGGGGGTAGAAACACACCCGATCAAAATCCAGAGGAGGAAGAGTCCCAAAAAAGAGGGATGAATTCGAAAAGAGGGAAAAGATAGAGATAGATTTTTTGTCATATTCTGTTATTTTCGTTTTTCTGAATGGAAAGGCAAGAGAAAACATTAAAAAACAGCAAAAATTCTTTGAGAGGTCTTCTAAATCGTCTCCTTTTCTTAGAAAATGGGAATGGAAAGGAATCCGTTCCGTAGATGTTCGTATTTTTTGAGGTACCCTTACCCCAATTACCCCAATTACCCAAATCACCCAAGTTCTCTCTTTTTTTAGAACTTAATCTATGTGCATCTTTACTTTTGAAGAAAGCTCTTCTATA
>CAZATZ010000012.1:0-3133 GCA_964488175.1 uncultured Spirochaetales bacterium | reverse complement strand
TTTTTTTAGAACTTAATCTATGTGCATCTTTACTTTTGAAGAAAGCTCTTCTATAAAGAGAGAGACAAATCTAAAATTTCAAACATAATAAAAAGAGAGCTAAACAACTAGATCCCTCTTAATCTTTTAAAAATGCTCTTAGAGGTCACAAATACGTGAAAATTTTTCTCAAACTTCTTCCCGTTCTCTTCTTTTTCAACTGCACAACGAGCAAAAGCACTCTCTATCAACAAGATTTCCCTCCCCTGAAGAGTTACGAGAGTTACACCTCAGAAGAGTACAAAAAAAAGGTCTCTCGATCGGTTGAGCAGAAGATCCCCTTTGAGACCTTAGAACTTCTTAGCCATACGGAGAAGAGTCAATTCTCCCATTTTCCACCAACCAACGAAGAGGAGACACCCTACCTCGCAACCTACCAAGAGACTCTCTCGGGGCTACAAGAACAGGCTCTCTCCGCCTTTGAAAAGGAGCAGTATCGAGAGTACATACGCCTCTACCAAAATCTACAGAAAATCGAAGAGGTCGAGAAGTTACCCCCTTTAGAGTTGGCGTATTTTGAGTACGCCGAATCCCTTCTAGAGAACGATAAAGATGGAGCTGGTTTTGAAATTTTACGGATGACTCTTGAAGAGAAGAGTTGGGAGGGCCAAGACCTTCCCTCTAGTGCGAGGATTCACTCTCTTTTAAATCGTCTCGAAGAGGGGGGAGCGATAGAATTACGCAATGACCTCTTGGCCAAGTTTCAAGAGAGACTCTCTCTGGAGGCGAAACCACTCCCTCTGACGACTCTAACCACCGATGAGGTCTTGCAATCGGTCGTCACGATCTTTGTCGATAAAGGGTATCAGATCGTCAATCGAGCCAGACAGCGTGCGATCGAGCTGGGAAGTGGATTTTTCATCGATAACAAAGGGTATCTCATCACCAATTATCACGTCATTCGTAGCGAGGTAGATCCCGAATACGAGGGGTTTTCACGTCTCTATATCCAACTCTCCAATGAGCTAGCGGCCCGAATTCCCGCGAAGGTCATCGGGTGGGATACCGAACTGGATCTAGCCTTGCTCAAAGTCGAGTACGTACCTCCCTCCTTTTTCTCACTTGCTCAGACAGGTCTGTTAGAGACGGGTAACCAGATACGCGCCATCGGCTCCCCCGTTGGATTGAGCAACACGGTCTCAACCGGAACGGTCTCCGCTTGGAACCGACGCCTCCTCTCTATCGCTTCGGTGATGCAGATCGATGTTCCCATTAATCCAGGCAATAGCGGAGGCCCCGTTCTCGACGAGAAAAATAAAGTAGTCGCCATCGCCTTCGCAGGACTTCCCCAATTCCAAGGATTAAACTTTGCGATTCCCGTCGAATATTTGCACCAAATCCTACCCCGACTCTACGACGGGGGAAGCGTCGAGCATGCGTGGCTAGGATTGGGATTTATTGAGACGAGATCGGGACTGATTATCAGCTATATTGAACCAAACGGACCAGCGAGCGGCCTCTCACTGAAAGTCGGCGATACCCTCACCTCTATCGCTGGAGAGAGAAGTGATACCCTATTGAAAACGAGAAATATCGTGACCAATCTAACATCCAACTACTTTGTCCCCCTCTCGTGGGAGAGCGAGGCGGGAGAAAAGATGTCGGGATTTGTCACCCTTGATATCCGTAAAAAAGATCCCGTCGTAGAGCTCGCCAAGAGAGACTCTATTATCAATCTGATTCTACCTCTCTACGGGATGACAACCGAACCGATTGGAAAATCTTTTAACCGAATCGAATTTTTGATCAAAAAAGTCTACCCAAACACAACCGCCGATATCGCTGGTCTCATCTCTGGCGATACGTTCTCTATTGCGGAGTGGCAGGTCTTAGAGAAGGAAAAAGTTCTTCTTATGGCTATTTATGCCGAGTCCAGAAAAAGTGGGTATTTAGAAAAAGGGGTTGTCATACCGATATCATTAGAACAAGATTTCTTCTTTTAGGGGTGGTAATCTCTCAAAGGGGTGAGTCATCAATATCGTTTTTTTGTCCAAAAAAAATCCAGCTCATTAGAAGAGCGGCGAGAATGTTTGGCGAATGAGCGGTTCAAACGACAGAGAGAGTGGGAGAATTTTTTATGACTTTTACGACTTTTATAAATCGGTGGAAATTTTACTGGCTCTTTCTCCCCCTCTTTCTCCAACCAGTGATGAATAGGGAGATGGCGGGATTTGAAGGCGGGGGAGCACCGACGTGGCTCCAAGGAGAGTGGATAGGCGAATCGAAGAAGATTTTTATTTTCAATCGCAGCTCAGAGGGGCCCCTCATTAGAAACCTCGACGGCTCTCTCATTCCTTTAAAATCTCTTGCGAATATCAAGTTTTCTCTTAAACAAAAGTCCTTAGATACTTATAGTTATGCTGTACGAGTAGAGCTTCCCCCCAACGTAAAAGAGAGAGAAGAGGAAGAGGATGTGCTAGAAATATACGAAAAAATTAACCAGAATAGCGTCTCTTTTACACGATTAGTGAATAATGAAGAGAGCTTTAAAGAGATTCTTTTTAAAATAAAGGGTACCTTTTAAAACTCTATTTCAGTAAAGAACCAACAAATAACCAGAAAATATCCAAGACTCTTTTAAGACTCTTTTTCGCAAGTCGAGGAGTTGAAAACGGAGATTTAACACGAAACGAAATGGCGATTTTAGAAGCAAAAATTTGGTAGAAAAGATCGAATTCGAGGTAAAAAAGAGGTTTTTTAGAGGTCTTTTTCATAATACTGAGGGAGAAGATGTGCAATCCTCCCAACGACGAGGAACCTTGTTTGCACGGGGGAATTCTAAGGAAAGATTTAACTGATGGAAACGATATATGTAATCGGGCATAAAAATCCCGATACCGATACACTCTGCTCAGCGTATGCGTACGCCTATTTAAAAAATGCGATCAATACCGATCCAACCATCCAGTACGAAGCGATTCGATGTGGAAATTTGAATCAACAGAGCTCCTTCGTCTTTCGTTCTCTAGAAGTCACCGCACCCCCTCTGCGAAAGGACTTGTACATCTACGCAAGAGATGTGATGGATACGAAAATTGAGACCATCACCGAAGACGCCCCAGCCTTCACCGCAGTTGAGAAAATATCTAATACG
>CAZATZ010000011.1:8393-17205 GCA_964488175.1 uncultured Spirochaetales bacterium | reverse complement strand
TACAAGAGACGGAGTATACCCTCTTCTTTCGGGAACCAGGAGATTACGTTCTTCAATTTATTCAACAGAATGAAAACTTAGAGACAGAGAAAAAAACCTCCACCTTGTTGACGATAGCGGGAGATTCCCTTGCGAGAGAGAGTCCTAAAAAGGCTGAAGAACCCCAATCCCAAATGGTCATTAAAACGCCTCAAGCGTATCCTACTCCTGACACTCAAAACGAATCTCCCGTTCAAAACCTAAAATTAACCGAGAGTCCAGCAATGGAACCAAAATCACAAGAGGAACCATCTTCTCAAGGAGATATCTTGAATTCTGGCGAGTTTAGTGCTGATGACAACATCATAACCTTCGATGAAGAGCTCACCGATACCTCCCTCGATTCGATTAATCTTAGCAGCTTAGAGGGTAAATCGAACAATAATAGTCTGACATCAGGGTCTGAAAGGGACACAAGCACAGCGTTTCGCACAACGAGAATCGCTCCTGTTGTCACTAAAATTGTTGAGCAGTGGAAGAAAAAACTAAAAGAGAATCCCAAGGAACTTAGTACCTTCTTAAGTATTCAAGAGCTGGAAACTCTTACCTACTTTGATAAAGCGAAGGCGATGTTGACCGTTGCGAATTCTTTGGTAGAGAGTCCTCGGGTTTTAGATAAAAAAAATGCGTACGCTCTCTACAAGGTCATTTTGCGAGATTATAGCGCTTCTGCCGACTACGCAGAGGCAAAAAGAGAGATGCAGTATTTAGAAGAAACCGTTTTCAATCCTTTCTAGATCGCCCCTCTTTTTAAATTAAAATATGAGGATCTTCACACCATGAAAAGGAATTCTTTGGAAAGTGTTCGTAAAGAGTTGGACGAGGTCGATAAAACTCTCGTTGGATTACTGGATCAGAGGGCGGGACTCAGCTTAAAGGTCGCTAAAATTAAAAGAGAGGCAAAAGAGGGGGGAGCTATCTACCACCCCCAGAGAGAGAATCAGATCGTTGAAAATTTAAAAGAACTCTGTCACCAGAGGGGATACGAGAACCTACCAACCTCCCATCTTAGCCCCATTTATAGAGAGATATTCTCCTCCTCTCGGGCGTTACAGAGGGAGACAAACATCGCTTACCTTGGCCCAAAGGGAACGTTCTCTTATTTTGCTTCCAAGAAACTCTTTGGAGAGCAAGCGAAGTTTACCCCTCACGATAACTTCCCCTCTCTCTTCTCCGCTATCGAATCGCAAGCGTGTTCCTACGGTGTCGTTCCGCTAGAAAACTCTCTCTACGGAGGCGTCGTCGGAACTCTCGATCTCTTCTACTACCACAATCTTTCCATCATCGAAGAACTCTATTTTCCTATTCAACACGGGCTGTTAAGTCGTGAAACTGATTTAAGTGAGATTCACATCCTCTACTCTCACCCGCAAGCCTTGGGACAGTGTCAAAAATGGATTCAAAAAAATCTACCACACGTTGAATTACGCTCCTCTGTGAGTACGGCTCAAGGAGTTATCGACTCTCTCTCACACCCTCATTCGGCGGCGATTGGTCACCCCTCTCTCTGTGAAGAGGGGGAGATTTCACTACTCGATTCAAATATCGCGGATTCGACTAAAAATACAACCCGTTTTGTCGTCCTCGCCAAAAAACCGACAGGAGAGGGAACTCACTCGGCTCTACTTTTTTCTATCCCAAACAAGACGGGTTCTCTGATAAAAATATTGGATATTTTCTCTTCTCAAAAGATAAATCTCTGTAAATTAGAATCTCGTCCCCTCCCCGATTCTAGCTGGGAGTACCTCTTCTTCGTCGATGTAGAGGTGAATTTGTACGCTCAAGAGTACGAAGAGGTTTTAAAATTAATACAGGATGTAACGGGGTTTTTTCGTCTGCTGGGAACTTTTACTCGAGCGTTGTCTTAGAAGACGGCGAAAAGAGGTCTCCCCCTGTCATCCCCCATTGGACTCACTCTTTTACAAGATATTTTCTAAAATCGACGTTTGAACGGGACTCTACCGCTTTCTATCCATTCAGTAGATCCATATTCTCTGGGCGAGGAACATCCGCCTCTCGTGCTGGCTCAGGTTGCGGAACTAGCTGATCACTGGGAGGAGGACTCTCTTGCTCTAAAGGAATCGGTTCAGAGATGATGTAGTCCGGTTCACCTTCTAAAAGAGAGGTCGGATCAAATCCGTCCCAATTTAAGAGATCACCACCCCCTTCTCCAACTCCATCGTCAATCGCAATTCCTCCGCTATTAATACGACCTAGAAGAGTATTTCTCTGCTCACTTTCAAAATCCTCCTGACGACTATATGTCTTCGGCTCAGTCCCTCGAATAAAGATCTCACGGACGACACGCCTCGTATTCTTTGTCGGTAAAAGACCCGTTTTCGCCGAAACATCGACGTAAATAATACTCTTCGGATCGTCTGGAAGAGCAAAACTTAGGTCATCGACATTTTTAACTCCCTCATGGATCGCTTGAAAATATCGCGCCCAATACCGCCCTGTTGCCGTTGCACCGGTCAAAGGGTAGAGACTATTTCCCCTCTTATCAAAACCAGCCCACAAAACCGTTGTATAGAGCGGTGAAAATCCTGCCGTCCAAGCATCGGCCCAATTTTGGGTCGTTCCCGTTTTACCTCCCGCAAGAAAATCAAATCCTTTTCCCTCTTTCTCTCGTAAGGCAGCGATGGAACTCCGAAGGGTTCCCGATTGCACCGTCGTTTGGAGTAGGTTGACCATGACGTAAGCGGACGCTTGATCGAGAACGGTATGAGTTCTACTACTCACCGCTTCAACCGTTGTGAAGTCGTAAAGGATTTCACCCTCCGAACTCGTAATCAGATTAATGGCGTAGGGATCGTGAGCGACTCCTCTCTCGGGGAAGGTCGCATAGGCACGTGCCAGTTGGATAGGGCTAAGAGAGATAACTCCTAAAGCGAGTGGATAATACGCAGGAAAATTTCTCTTAATCTCCTCTGGGTCGGTAACTCCCAAGAGATCCGCAGCTCGTTTAATCGCTGGTCCAAACCCGATCTGGCTTAGAACGTAAACGGCGGGAATATTCATCGAATTGGCCAACGCACTTCTTAACAGAACGTCTCCCTTTAACTCACCTAAGAAATTTTGAGGTTGGTAAGGCTCACCTTCATCGTTATAAAAGACCCGAGGGACATCTTTAATATGCGTCGCTGGTGTAAATTTATGCGATGAAATGGCTTCGGAATAGAAGAGGGGTTTAAAGGTTGAACCGGGTTGAAGCTTACCGTCAATCGCTCGGTTAAATTGATCGGTTGTACTAAATCCCGCTCCCCCAATCACGGCGAGAATCCCCCCCGTCTTATTGTCAAGTGTAATAAGAGCGCCCTGAATCCGCGTCGTCTCTAGATTTTCTTGCCGGTACGCTGTCCCATCATTAAAAAAGTCCTGCTCTCTTTGAATTCCGAAGAGGGGACTCAGTAGTTCAAGGGTGGGTGCCACATCCGTGGCGATGACATCGAGTCCTCTTCCTTTCTGTATTCCTCGCACGCCCCCTGTCAGATTGATTCCTTCAAGATTGACCGCCGTTCCTAAAAGCTCAAGAACGGGGACGATATTACGCCGAGCGTATTCGATTCTCGAATTTCCCTGCCGACTATGCGTTTTATTCCAAGAGGCGAGTCCTTCGGTCATCAGAGCCTCGGCTTTCAGCTGCATGTCGAGATCAAGCGTCGAGTAGATGGTAAGTCCCCCCTTATAGAGGCGCGTCTTATCATCTTCGAGTAACTCGAGCATCTTGGAACGGACGTACTCGGTAAAGTAGGGAGCCTTATCCTCCCGCGAAGTAAAAGCGTTGGCACGGCTACTACGAGTCCAATCTCTTCCGACTGTCCAGTAGTTCTCTACGGACTCTTCCATCTCAGAGGCACTCAGATATCCCTGATCGACCATCCGGTGTAAAATAGTCGTGGAGAGTTTTCTCGCCGTCTCTGGATTCTTATACGGAGAGTTATACGCCGGACGAGAGAGTTGAATCACGAGAATTGCCGACTCAACAGGAGTCATTTCAGAGGCTGAGTGTTCAAAAAAGAACTGACTGGCACTCTCGATTCCATACGTCCCCAATCCGAAAGGAACGTAATTGAGGTAGTTTTCTAAAATCTCTTCTTTACTAAAATGTTTCTCCATGTTCCACGCCCACCAGAGCTCGGCGATCTTACGCTTGATACTCTTCTCTCTTCTGTCAGCGTAGATATAGCCAGCAATTTGTTGGGTGATCGTGCTTCCTCCTGCAATATTACGCCCCCCCGAGAGGACGGCATTAACAAGAGCGCGAGTCGTCCCCTTAACGGAGAACCCCGTGTGTTCAAAAAAATTACTATCCTCTCTCGTCGTAAGAGCTAAAATAAGATTATTCGAGACGTCTTCAACCGAGAGAAGAGATCGTTTCTCATCCGAAAAGAGTTCCGTAATAAGATTATTATTGCGATCTAGAAGGCGTGAAGGGAGCGAGGGGGTAACCTCTTCAAAGAGAGCGAACGTCTTCACGTTGTGAGAGAAGGAGAGCATCATTCCCGCCATCAATCCCAATCCGATCACTGGTGCGACGGAAAAGGCGAGAAGGAGAGAAAATTCTCGAGAGAAAAAGAGAAATTTAGTGGAAGAGGTCGAAACTCGGTTCATCGTCCAATATCATAACGATTCTACCCAGTGTTGACAAGAGAGAGGGTTAAAATTCAATCGTTGAAATGCGTAGAGAAAGAGAGCGAACTAGCGAGAGGATTAAAAGGCGCCTTCTCGTGAGAATTTTCCCTCCTCTTTTTTATCGATCTCGTGTGAGATACCCACCCTTAAGAGCCTCTTGAAACTCCGTTACCCCCTCAAGATCTCGACAAAATCTCAGCCCGTCTTGATAGTACCCTGCGGTCGCTTTTAACGAAGGTGAGACGCTCTGCCAATACCGATTAAAACTCTCCATAATCCCCTCTCTCGCGTATTTCGCCAGAACAGAGGCTAGAGCAATCGCAACGTCCTGCGACTCCCCTTTGACGAGAACCCGAATATTCTTGGAATCGATCCGATAGTGTGAAATTTCTGCGCTCTCATCGACAATCTCAACCCCCTCACCTCCCCCATAAAAAGAGTTGAGCCAGTCACCGTATCGTCGCCGTCCCCCCTGTCTATCCAGCGAGATGACCTCTGAGTCAGAAAGAGCCTTTTGGAGAAGAGGAGAGTAAAATTCCTGTAGAGAAGTTCCCTTGTTTTGACTCCTCTTTAACGATTGATTTAAATCGAAAGCGGAGATAAGATTTAATCCTAGAGAGGGAGAAGGAGACTCATCCCGTAACTCTTTGCCAATCTCTTTTACCCTGCCAAGATCGCAGAGATGAGAGAGGGGCAACCTTTTTTGATCGAGTCCAAGATACCAAGGGGCTAACGGATCTCTCGTGGGGTTTGTCGGAGATGTTACCGAATCTAACCACTCACCGAAGGTCTCAGGAAGAGTGCCAGTTGCCCAAAAAGAGGCGATTAGCACGATCTCTTCAAGAGGGTGTAGAGAACTTCTGTGACCTCGATAGATTTTCTTACTATCTTGGGGGAGAAACTTCGTCGATTTGTGAGTGAGAAAAGAAGAGGGTAAGATCGCCAATCCAATCGTTAACGGACCTAAAAGAGGCCCTAACCCCGCCTCATCGAGTCCTGCGTGCCAGTACTCATTTTCCGTTATCCGCAAACACGGTTTCTCCCCTCATTTTTGGCTCGATACAACTCCTTGTCCGCCTCTTTATAGAGCTCACTTCCATTCTTGAAATCTCGATTGATGGTACTGAGAAGTCCAATACTCGTCGTAATTCGAATCAGATGCTCCCCTTGGGTAATCTCCAGCGCTTCTACCCTCTTTCGGATTCTCTCGGCGATTATTTTACCCGTATCATACGGAGTATCTAGTAAAATAACGCCAAACTCCTCGCCTCCAATTCTTCCAATAACATCACGTCCGTCCCGTAAAAGCTCTTTTAAAAGAAGCGAGAATTCCCGTAAAACAACGTCGCCGATAAGGTGCCCATACGTATCGTTGACTTTTTTGAAAAAGTCGATGTCGAAAAGGAGAAGAATCGACTCTTCTCTCTTTTTTTGGATAAAAATCTCTTCGAGATTTTGCATAAAAGCACGACGGTTCATTAATCCAGTCAGTTCATCTGTCTGTGCCATCCAAGCTAAGAAATTTTCTCGAGTCTTGCTCTCTCCGTACTCGATAAATGATAGGATAAAGATATCCTCTTTCTCATACTTCATCTTTCGAAAAGAGAGAAATATCTCTGTCGACTCTCCCCCTTTTAACTCCATCTTTGTTGCGTAATCAGTAATGAGAACACCCTTCGTCACTAACTCGGTAACGTATTTCCACGTCTCCTCTCCCAAGAGCTGCGGACAAGTTAGTAGTTTTAACTCCTTCTCGGTGTACCCCGTTTTTTGTAAAAAAGGAAGATTTGGGGTTAAAAGATGGTGCGTCGTAGGATCAACGAGAGAGGAGGCAATCGGAACGGCATCAACAACCGTAGCGACTCGTTCTAAACTCTCTTTTCGAGAGAGAGAGGGAAGAAAGACATTCATAAGGAATAAGAGAGTCACCAAGAGAAAAAACGATAAAAGAAGCGAGAGAGTGGAAAAAAAGAGGAGAGAATCTCTGCTCTCGACTTGAATCCCCACCTCTTCAAAGGGAGCGAAGAGGAGAGAGAGCGTCTCTGAAGAGTTTTCCGTAGAGCCGGAAAAGGTGAGACGACAGAAAAAGCCTAGACAACTCTGCTCGCCCTCAGAACTCCCCTCTCTGAGAACTCTCCCAAAAGAGCCTGAAGAGAGAAAAAAAGACTCCTCTCCAATCCCTGCCAGTTCAAAAAGCCACCCAGAGATGGCGGAATTGCCGAAAATCTCTCTCGTCTCTCTTTCTCGAAGAACTCTCTCTACAAAGGGCTGGAGGTTATCAAAAAAGACGACTCCGATCGATCCACGTGCCGAAGAGTTTTTCAGAGGCAAACTCTTCGGCATAAGAGGGAGAAAGAGAACCCCTTCCCTCTCCTTACTGGCGAGAAATTGAATCTCTGGACTCTCTTGAAATTTTTTATGCACCGCATTAAGAATCTCTTCCTGACTATCTTTTTTTAGAATCGGAGTAGAACCCTTTTCAAAAACGACTCCCTCTCCTTTGATCCAAACCGTCAACGAAGAGTAATTTGGGACGTATTCCTCTAGAAGTTTTTGATAAAACGTTTCAAACTCTTCTTTGTAAACCATCTTCTTCGGAGACTTGACAGAATTCTTGGCAGAGTTTTTGGCAGACTTCTTGGCAGACTTTTTCGGACTCTTTACAGGCTTCTTAGAGGTCTTGGCTGGCTCCTTTAAATCGATAGTAGGAACCTCTTGAGAAAGATTCTCCAACTTCTGAAAAAGATGCCCTGAGACCCTCTCGGTTATCTCTTCACGGTGAAGCGAGAGAGAGGCTTCCTTCTTTGAGAAAGCTCTTTTGTCAATTATCAGACCTCCCAAAAGAAACGCACCCAGCAAGAGAGAGAGCAGAGAGATTCCAACTGCTATATGCCCAATTTTTCCTCTCATTCTCTCCCTCCTCGAAAGATCTCTGTCATAAAGGTATCTCTCCCCTTTTTCACGCCTAACGCGCTCTTTCTAAAAATGCAACACTTCGTTAAACACTTATTCATTGAACACTTAGAGGTAACGATAAGATCGTAACCAATCTCGATTTTTCTCCCAGAACTCCAAAAAGAATTGTTGAATATCGCCAAAGTACTCTTTTTGGACTTGGGTACCAACTCTCCCAACGTAGCGGTAGTGCCAACTCTCCCAACGATACCCAGTCTCTTTCTCATAGTTCGGTGGATAGGAGAGGGAGAATCCAAATCGACCCGCGTTCTCTCGCACCCAATTTCCAGCATCGCTCTCGGCAAACTCATTGGTAATCGTTCCAAAATCGATAGACAACCCCGTCTGATGTTGGGAGTGACCCGGCTTCGCAGACTCTCTATTGGCACTCTCCTCGCCTAATTGAGCGACGATACGTGTGTAAACGGTCTCTTGATATTCAAAACTGCGATAGGTTGAGGAGATTGGTAAGGTAACGCCAGACTCTTTCGCAGCCCCTACCATCTCAAGAAGATCATCGATCAAAATTTCTCTGAGTTTCAACCCTTGACGAGTCAGGGTAAGCTCAGGATAACTGTCAAGTGAGACCAAATCGGGTGGATGATAGAGATCTGGCAACGCATGCTCTTTATCGATAAGGCGGAGAGTTATCTCATCTTGTTCAAAGAGTTTCTCCATCAGATCCAAAAACCTCTCTGGATTAGCTTGAACAAGTGTTGATGTCTCGGGAGGAAGGCGCGAGTATAGTGGTTGAATACTCTCTTGCGAAAAGGTAAAAGACTCAGAGATGGGAGTCTCTTCAGAGAGAGAGACCGCCACCAACTCCTCCTTTTTTTCGCACGCTAAAAGAAGTGAAAAAGAGAGAGAGAGAGAGAGGAGTGCAAAAAGCAGAGAGAATCTTCGAGAGAGGAGGGGGAAAAGGTTTTTCACCTATCCATTCTAGTTAGAAAATGTGTTTGTTGCAACAAGTGATTAAGTTTGTAATTAAATAGAGAATGAAAGAGAGAATCCCCTTTTATACACACTATTTTAAGAAAGATATTAGAAACGGTAGGCTTCAAACAGGCTCTCACCAGAACGACACCCCAACGAGAAGAGAAGAGCCGACACACAGCGGTCAAGATTTTTGAAAATGAGGGGAACTTTACCACAAACAATGAGGAGGAGAAAAGAGACTCATTTA
>CAZATZ010000011.1:0-8293 GCA_964488175.1 uncultured Spirochaetales bacterium | reverse complement strand
GAGGCTATTGGAGCCTCCTTGCATAAAGATAGAAATTTGACAAATTCTAAGATTTTTATTGACCTACTCCCCTCAAAATAGTAGGATTCATTCTCGTGTATAAAAGGCGGACACCGTTTGGATGACCTCCTCTCTGACACACTTCCCTTTTGACAGGCAGTCGGTATTTTTCTCTCTCCTCCCACCAAGAGGGCAGAACTAGTTTGAGTTTGATCTTTTTTTCTGGTTCTAGCAAAAGAGTGAGCAAAAGTGAGCAAAAGTGAGAAAAATGCGTGGTAATATGAAGGGGAAAAGGTTATTTAAAGGGACCTCTAAAGAGAGCTTACGCCGCCTAATTCTTGCGGAAAAAATTTTATTAAATTTAAAAAGGAATCTTTAAAAGACTTCCTAAAGAGACTATTTTATAGGAGAATATATTGTGAATATTAAACCACTGGGAGAACGTGTTCTTATCAAAATCGCTAAGGCCGAGACTAAGACCGCCTCGGGACTCTACATTCCCGATACGGCTTCTCAAGAAAAGACCCAAGAGGGTGAGGTTGTCTCCTTGGGAGAGAAGGTAGAGGAGTCGTCTCTTAAGGTGGGCGTACGTGTTGTATACGATAAGTACGCTGGAAACTCATTGAAAGTCGACGACGAAGAGTTCCTTGTCGTTAAAGCCGAGGATGTTATCGCCGTTCTAAGCTAGGCGGAGTTAAAATCCTTCAAGGGGCTGGTACGAGAAAAAGTCGTCCCAGCCCTTTTTTATTGTGAGGGTACCTCTAAAAATTCGGTTTCAGGAAATAACGAAGAAATTTCTTTGGCAAAAAAAGACTAGGATCCAAGACGCTGAAAACGGAGTTTAGCCAAGAGTTATAACTGTGTTATGTATAACGGGGATAAATGAGTATTTCAGTGACGCTAAATTGACAGAAAAGATAGAATCTGAACTGAAAAAGTTTTTTTAGAGGTACCCATATCTTGAAAAAAAGAGAACTTTGCCGTTATTAAAGAGATATGAATAAGAAACTATCTCTAAAAAAACCCATTTCGGGAGTTTTTAGAGAACTCTTTCGACCAAGTAAAATGCTTTGAAAACCTCTTGTCTCGAACTTTCCGTTCTCAGACACACGCTCAACCCATCAAAATGGAGTGTTCCCAAAACCTTGGACCATCTACGACTTGATGAGTTAGGAAAAGATAACAAAAGAGTGTTTACGAAGGATTTCTCCAGAGGAAATGACAATGAAATTTTATCCTCTCTTATCTCTCTCCCTCTTTCTTGCCTTTACTCTCTCTCTACCGGCTCAAGAAGAACAGTTAGAACTCTTGCCGGGAGATGCGACGATTGAGATCATCGAGGGGGAGGAAGGATTTCACCTCTGGGTTAGAGCCAAACCGGGGTTGGGTTCTCTCATTCTCTCAGAATCCTCCGCCGATCCCGAAAAAAGAGCGAATAGCTATACGCTGCGAAGTAGTAACTATAATCCAATTAACGGGGATGAAAAACGGGTCTTAAACAACGAATTTTTAGACCCAAATCCCCCTCTCTATTTTCTCCTTGACTCCTCCCCAGAACCGTACCCTCTCTATCCCGAAGGAGCCTTTCACGTCTTTATCCCCTACGCCGTTGAGTACGGATACTCGTGGAGTCGAGAGGGACAGCTTGAGATAGGAAGAGATAGCTGGATAAATGTCCGAACCTTCTCTCTACCCTACGCCGATTACAACGGTGCCTACCGAGACAACCCCTTCTTCTTAAACTTTGAAGAGTTACCGGTCATTACCCAAGAGAACGCCTCTATTACCGAGAGATCTTTTCGCAAAATCGCCGAGGCGACGGATGGAGATTTTGAGATCGCTCAGAATGAGGGAGAGGCGGGAACCCTAATTCGAGAAAAACTGAGATCACTAAAAGGGCCGCAGTTAGACCTAGTCTTTGTCATCGATACGACCATTAGTATGCGAAAATTTGTCGACTATGTGAAAAAAGAGGTCGACTCGATCATCTCCGATAACTCTCGACAATTTATCAATGCGAGAGTTGGGTTTGTCTTCTACCGTGACTACAAAGAGGAGTACCTAACAAAAAGGATTGCCTACCAGTCAGATCCCAAAAAGGTAAAAGCGGGTATTCAAAAGATACAGGTTAAGGGGGGTCAAGATATCGAAGAAGCTGTCTATGAGGGGCTATACGCTGCGATGACGGAGTTTTCTTGGGCGGCTGAAGACAACTTGGTTATCCTGATTGGAGACGCCCCTCCCCACCGAGTTTCACGAGACGTGACGAGTGCAGACGTCTTCGATACGGCAAAGGCGAAAGATATACAGGTCTTCACGATTCTATTGATCAACGATAAAAAAGGAGACGTTAAAGTCAAAGAGTCTACCGACGTCGAGGATTTTGAAACCATTTTTCGAAATGAATAGGAAAATTTTTATTCGTAAATTTTGAACAGACGAGATAAGACGCAAGAAAAATCACAGAAAGAGGAATAAAAAATGGACAAAACACCAACGAGAGAAGAGGCGTGGAAGTTGCTTAATGAGTACACCCACTCCGAGAGTCTTTTGACCCACGCCCTCTGCGTTGAAGCGGTGATGGAGGACTGGGGAGAGAGAAGTGCCCCCGAAGAGAAGACGAAATGGGGTGTGATCGGTCTCGTCCACGATCTCGACTACGAAAAATTTCCCGAAGAGCACTGCGTCAAGACCCGTGAAATTTTAGCGGGAGAGAGTTGGCCCGAAGAGTATATTCGAAGTATCGAATCGCACGCATACGGAATGTGTACCGACGTTAAACCAGAGAGCCTCTTAGAAAAAGTTCTCTTTACGATCGATGAGATGACCGGATTGGTCTACGCCACTGCTCTGATGCGTCCCAACAAAGCGATCTCAGATATGCAGGTTAAGTCGATAAAAAAGAAATGGAAATCCAAAGGATTCGCCGCCGGTGTTAATCGTGAAGTCGTTCAAAAAGGAGCCGATGAGTTGGGTCTCTCGATAGAAGAGGTAATGCAGAGTGTTTTAGACTCGATGAAGAGAGTCTCTAAAGAGATCGGATTAGACGAGGCATAAAGCTATAGATAAGGCGAGAGATAAAACAGAATAAAGAGGGGATGAAGAGGTTCCTTAAAAATACTTCTTCAGCTCTTCTAACGCACGCCCTCGATGGGAGATTTTATTCTTTTCAGAGGTGGGGAGTTCGGCGGAGGTGATGGTATATCCTTTGGGAATAAAGATAGGGTCATAACCAAATCCAATGACGCTCTCATCGTACTCTTGGACAATCTCACCGTCAAATCGCTCTTCGACTATTTTTACCCGATGCTCTTCTTGATAAAAGACCAAGGCACCGACGAAATACGCCTCTCGTCTCGTAATCCCTTGCATTTTTTCAAGAACCAATCGATTCTGTTCCACGGTTGAGAGGGATTTTTTACCCTCTTCAAATCCGTACCTAGCCGAATAAATGCCTGGCTCTCCCCCGAGGGCGGGAATCACCAGACCCGAATCGTCCGCCAAGACGGGTTTTTTTACTAGTTGGTAGAGAGATTCCGCTTTCTTGAAACTATTTTCGATAAACGTTTTTCCGTCTTCGAGACAGTCCCAATCGATTCCCAAGTCAGAGGGGAGAAGGAGAGTCCAGAAAGTCAACTTTTCCGACATCTCACTCTTTTTCTTTTTATTGTTTGATGCTAAAATGATTTCCATTTCGAGATTGTATCTTTTTATACTCTCTTTTGCAATTCATCCTAACCCAGAACGAGGAGAGGAAGACAGAATATGCCGACAATACTGATAACAGGAAGCAATAGAGGAATTGGGAAAAGTCTCTGTGAACTCTACCGAGATCGCGGGTGGAACGTGATCGCTACGTCTCGAGACACCACAAAAAATCCAGTTGAAAACGTTCAGAAAGAGTCTCTCGATATTTGTGACGCCGCCTCTCTTCTCGCCCTCAAAAAGAGACTCTCGGGAGTTGTGATAGACGTTCTTTGGAATAACGCCGGTGTTCTTCTAGAGAGAGATCCTCAATCCGATTACCAAGAGACGGAGAAGTGGTTGAAGACCTTTCACGCCAATACGATCGCTCCCTTGCAAGTCGCCCAAGCTCTCAAGGAGAACGTCTTGAGTTCTGAGCGAAAAATCTTCGCCTTTACCTCTAGTCGCGTCGGTTCGATAGAGGAGAATGATCGCCCCTATTACAGCTACTCGAGTAGCAAAGCCGCTCTCAACATGACCGTTACCATCTTTGGTCGTGAGGTCGAAGAGAGGGGGGGAAGTGCCCTTGTTTTACACCCCGGTTGGGTTAAAACGGATATGGGGGGCGAAGAGGCTCCGTTGAGTTCGCAGGAGAGTGCGAAGGAGATGGCGAATCTCATCGATTCTATCACCCCGAAGAGACAGTCAGAATTTAACGGTGCTTTCTACAACTATGACGGAACAACCATTCGTTGGTAAAGGGCGGAGAGTGAAAACAGAGTTCCTCAAAACAAAATACCTTTCGACTCCCCTCTTAAAAGAGACGGTCTTACTCTCTCTGATCTTCTTCTCTCTTGCGACCCCGCTGTCGGCACAGAACTTTTTTATTAAACCGATTCCCGTCGATCCCTCTTTCTCGATTGAAATTCCGATAGAAAAGGGGGTTCTTGAAGATTTTACCATCCTAAATGGATCCGACTCTATTACGCTACAATCCATCGCTCTTATCCCCACCAATAGTTACGATAATCGTTTAAAGAGTTACGTCACTGACCCGAAATTTATCACCCTCGGTTATCTTCTTCCCCCCAAATCGCTGCTACCAAAAATCATTTCTTACAGCCGCCCCAAGATGTGGGACAACTACTTTTTGAAAAGGAGCCAAGAGTACGACCTATTTCTTTACGACACGGAGGGAAAGCGTTACTACCTCTCTCTCACGACTCCGCGCGGAGCGAAACACGGACCACTTTTGATTTTTCAAGGGTACGAGGGAGCCTTAAAGATTCGAAACCAACTCCCTTTCCCCCTTGTCAACTACTCGCTCGCTCCCAAGGACGGCTTTGACCCAGAAAAACTCACCTACTCCGTCCAGCCTCTTCAGGGGTATTTTACCAAAAACCAGAGAAGCCAGAGTAGTCCAAATGACAATATTCCTGGGAGCGTTCTCTCGGGAGAAGTCTCTCGACCAATTCTTTTTAAATTTCACGCCCTGCCCGAGTGGAAAGATTCTATCAACGAGAAGGGAGAGATCGACCTATCCATCGTCGTCTACGATACGGAGGGAGACGCCTACGTGGGAGATTATCTCGATTTTCGAGTCGACCGTGCCAATCTCCCAAGGCGAGTGGCGTTGAATCTAGGATTTACGAAGATAGACTTTGAGCGATTAAAAGAGAAAGAAGACCCCGCTGCCGAAAAAGAGAAGGAAGACCCCAAAGAATCAACGGATCCCAAAGAGAAAACCGATTCAAAAGAGACGGGTGACACCAAAGAGAAAACTGATTCAAAAGAGAAAACTGACCCGAAAGAGACAACAGATTCTAAAGAGATTACCGACCCGAAAGAGACGGAAAAAGGAAATGCCCCCTAAAAGATTGACACAAACATTCGTCAAAAAAGTAGATCTGAGACCTTAGGTTACCTCTCAAAACTATTGAAGAACTCACTATAAACCTTTAAGATGCGAGTAGAATTTCCAAGAGAAGAGAAGAAGGGAGCGTTATGCCCATTAACTGCGGAATTATCGGGTTGCCAAATGTTGGAAAATCGACGATTTTTCAAGCCTTGACATCTGCCCCAGCCGAAGCGGCTAACTATCCTTTTTGTACCATTGAACCAAACGTTGGGATCGTCGCCGTTCGCGATCCCCGTCTTGAAAAAATTGCCCAGCTGATTCCTGCGGACAAAGAGGTTCCGACCTTGATCGAGTTTGTCGATATTGCGGGACTGGTAAAGGGTGCCTCTCAAGGAGAGGGGCTAGGGAACCAATTTCTCTCCAACATTCGAGAGGTCGGGCTTCTCGTTCACGTCGTTCGCTGTTTTGAAAACGACGATATCATTCACGTCTCTGGAGAGATTGATCCCATCGCCGATATTCAGACGATCCGCATCGAACTAGCCCTCGCCGATCTCGTTATCGTCGAGAACCGAAAAGAGAAAAATCTTCGGAATATGAAGCAATCCGATACGAAAAAACGCAAGGAAGCCGAGGAGCTAGATCGCCTTCTCTCTCTTCTTATCCCCCATCTAGAGGAGGGGAAAACGGCACTCTCCCTCCCCTTCTCCGACGCCGAAAAATTGCTCTTACGCGATCTCAATCTCATCACCTTTAAGAAAGAGATCTATCTCTGTAATATCGGCGAGGAAGAAGACGAGAAGACGAATCAGTACGTAGAACAGGTGCGAACAATGGCACAAGAACGAGGAAGCGAGGTCATTACCCTCTGCGGACAGCTGGAGGCCGAGATCACCAAACTCGAGACCTTAGAAGAGCGCCAACTATTTTTAAGTGAGATGGGACTCGAAGAGTCTGGACTTGATCGAATGATTCGTCTAGCTTATCAGACTCTGGGGTTACGCACGTTTTTTACCGTAGGAGATACGGAGAATAAGGCGTGGACGTTTCGAGAGGGAATGAGCGCTCCTCAGTGTGCTGGTCTCATTCACACCGATTTTGAAAGAGGGTTTATCAAGGCGGAGATCTACTCCTGCGATGACCTTTTTACCCACCAAGGCGAGAAACAGGTTCGTGAATCGGGAAAATTGAGAACGGAAGGTAAAGAGTATAAGATGCAAGACGGTGATATTGTTCACTTTCGGTTTAACGTCTAAAGGGGATTCTCCTCTCTTATCAAAAAAATAGCTTTTCCCCTTTTGTCTTTTGGGGAGCCTCTTTTTATCCCTCCCTTGCCTACGGGACGAAAAGTTTTAGACGAAGAGTTTCAATAAAGGAGTGAGTCAAAGTGATCGACATAGACGAATTATATCAGAGCGTCATCATGGATCATGGAAGAAGACCGAAGAATTTTTATCCGATGGAGCACGCTTCCCACGAAAAAGAGGGATTTAACCCGATGTGTGGGGATCAGTACACCGTCTACTTGGACGAAAAAGAGGGTGTCATAGAGCGTATCAGCTTTACGGGAAAAGGGTGTGCGATCTCAATGGCTTCCGCCTCCCTCATGACCGAGAGTCTTGTGGGGAAAAAAGAGAGTGAGATAAAAGAGATCTTCTCGCTCTTTCAAAACTTGGTAAAAGGGAACGAACTAACAGAGGAAGAGAGGGAAAAATTGGGAAAATTAATAGCTCTAGAAGGGGTCGCTAATTATCCGACTCGTACGAAGTGTGCCACCTTAGCTTGGCATACCTGCCTTGCATCCATAGCAAAATCAGAAGAGGAGGTACAACTCTAATGCAACCACCAGTCCCCCCCTTAAACGAGATGGAAGAAGAAAATGGTGATGCGAGAAAAGTCATCGAGCTATCACGTGACACCGATGCGATCATGGTTCCCGCAGGTATTGGATTTATTCTAAAAGAGGGAACCACCGTTACCATGATGCAAGCCCTAGGAAACGGCTACACGGTTCTATTCGCAGGAAATCTAGCGAAAATCGATTCGAAAGACGCCGATGCGTTGGGAGAGGAGCCGATCGATGTCTTTGCCAACCTCCCTAAAGACGCCTCTTTAGAGGATCGAGTTTGGACGATTATGCGAAATTGCTACGACCCAGAAATTCCAGTCAACATCGTCGAGCTCGGTCTCATTTATCGGTGCGATGTCATCCCCAGCAAAGATCCCGACAAAGAGTTAGACGGACTCTGTGATGTCGATATCGATATGACACTCACCACCCCTGGATGTGGAATGGGGCCTGTTCTCGCCACCGAGATCCGAGAGTGGACACTCGCACTGCCAGACGTGGCGGAGTGCACCGTGAACATCGTCTTCGATCCCCCTTGGGGATATGACAACATGAGCGAAGTCGCACGATTAGAACTTGGACTACTCTAGAGAAGAGCTTTTACAAAAATAAGAAAGGAATAGAATTCTATGCACCGCTCACGACTCTCACTCTCTCTTCTCCTACTCTCCTCTCTCTTCTCACCAACCTCTCTCTGGGCGGAATCGGTGACCTTTCCCTCCTTAGACGGACTTATCATTGAGGGAGAGTTGAAAGAGGTTCGCTATAGCGAGCAGTTTATTCTCCTCTTTCATCAGGCGGGTTCCAGCCTAGGAGAGTACACTGAGATAGCATCTCGGCTCAATCGACTCGGGTTCAGTACTCTAGCGATCAACCAACGATCGGGAAGAAAGATGAATGGG
>CAZATZ010000010.1:0-17364 GCA_964488175.1 uncultured Spirochaetales bacterium | reverse complement strand
GGGTTGAACGGATACGCTCTCCATCGGCACGGTTCATTTGACAACCGAAAGAAACAAGACAGTACTTCACCTATTCTTCCTCCCTCTTGAGAAATATCAATAAATTATCATCGTGATTTAAATAGAGCAAGGGGGATTCTCAAACCTTTTTACGTTTTTACCGTGATAGTTTTTATCAATCCTAAGCCTTGTTACGATCGGTTGGCTGAAAGACTCATTTCATTCCGCGAAACTCGATTTTAAGCTATTTGAATCCTCAAAAATTACCTAAAAAACCTCTTCGTTATTTTCTATAATTGACTTTCTAGAGGTCTTCTAGAGAAAATCGGGAAAGAGATCTCCTGTGATCTCGGAGAGGTGGGAGACAAAATTGACGTTGACATCCTTTCGAATCGTCTCGTCTATCTCTTCAAAGTCGGTTCGATTTTTTGCGGGAAGGTAGAGCTCTTTAATACCCCCACGATAGGCGGCTAAGACCTTTTCGCGAATCCCCCCCACCGGTAAAATTCTCCCAGAGAGGGTTATCTCGCCCGTCATGGCGACCTCTTTTGGAAGGGGCTTATTGAGAAGGGAGGAGAGGATCGAGTGGGTCAGCGCCGTTCCTGCGGAGGGCCCATCTTTGGGGGTGGCTCCCTCCGGTACGTGGATATGAATATCGTTCTCTTCAAAGAAATCCTCGCTGACTCCTTTGGCGTGCTGGCGAATATAGGAGATGGCGAGAGAGGCACTCTCTTTCATCACCTCTCCCAATTTTCCCGTCATAGAGATCTTTCCCTTGCCCTTCACAAAGAGGCTTTCGATAGGGAGAATCGTTCCGCCAACTTGAGTCCACGCCAACCCTAAAACGGTTCCAGCGGGGAGATCTTTGTGTTTATCATCCTCAAAAAAACGACGTTTTCCCAAGAGGGTGACTAGACTCTTTTTTTCAATGAGGATATGGATCGGGTTTTTATAAAATTCTCGGACGAAGAGGGACTCTTTGAGAGCAAATAGCTCTTGATTTTCGTGCAACGCAGCGCTGTTGGTCGCATAATTTCCAGGTCGTTTGAGGAAACTCTCGAGTTGCAAACGGATACTCTTTCTCAGCAACCGTGCGATCGATTTACTTAGCCCTCGAACTCCCGACTCACGGGTGTACTCTTGGATGAGTTGTTCGATCACTCCCTCTTTGAAGTCGATAAAATCACGGTTTAATTCCAGCTCTTTAATCAACTTCGGCAGGAGAAAATTATTGGCGATCATTACCTTCTCTTGGTGCGTGTAGCTGGGTACCTCGAGTAGTTCCATTCTGTCTAGAAGGGGGAGGGGGATCGTAGAGCTATCGTTCGCCGTGGCGAGAAAGAGTACTTTTGAGAGATCAAAGGGAATCTCGAGATAGTTATCGACGAAGGTTGCGTTCTGTTCGGGGTCTAAGACTTCGAGCAGAGCGGAGGAGGGGTCTCCTCGGTAGTCGCTACCTATCTTGTCTATCTCGTCAAAGAGGATGACGGGATTTCTCGTCTCGGCTCGTTTTATCGCCTGAATGATCTTGCCTGGCAACGCACCGACGTAGGTCTTGCGATGGCCACGAATCTCCGCCTCATCTCGAATTCCCCCCAATGAGATACGAATAAATTTTCGATTTAAAGCGTTGGCAATCGATTGGCCTAGAGAGGTTTTCCCCGTTCCGGGAGGTCCAACAAAGCAGAGAATCGGAGAGGGAATATTTCCATTTAGCTGTTTCACAGCGATAAAATCGAGGATACGCTCTTTGACGTCGACAAGGCTATAGTGTTCTTTGTTGAGGTGATCGTTTGCGATTAGAATATCACGACTATCTTCACTCTCTTGTTGCCAAGGGAGATCGAGTATCCAGTCGAGATAGGTTCGTAAAAGAGCCGACTCTGCCGTCATTGCAGGCGCTCTTTGGTACCGCTCAAACTCCTGAAAAACCTTCTTCTTCGATCTCTCATCGGGCAAGACGAGAGCGTCCAAGCGACTCTTTAATTGAGACTCTTGTGAGGCTTCATCCTTTCCTAGTTCTCGTTCTATCTCTCGGATTTTCTCTTTGAGATACTGATCTTTCTGAGACTTGTTTACCCTTGTTTTGATGCGACGCTCTATTGTACTCTGAATTCCTTCTAACTCGTTTTCCGTCTCGATTAGGTGTTTGACCTGTAAAATATTTTCGATGAGATCGAGATTTAAGAGGAGGTCTATTTTTAACTGGACGTGTGCTTGGAGTATTTGGAAGAGCAATCCGATAATTTGTTCTGGATTTTTGCTACTTTGAATGCGATTGACCGTTAAAACGGGGAGGGCTTTTCCCTTCGTATACGCATCAAAGACGGTTCGCAGAGAGCTTAACGCCACCGTGATCTGCTGTTCTCGTTTGCTCTCTTGAAAGAGGCGAATCTCTTCGGCGATAACCGTCGGTCTTCCCTCCCAGAGAAAATCCATTATCTGAACACGATGAATTCCTTCAAGAAAGAGTTTGTGACTACCGTCTGGTAGCTCTGTAAACCGTGTTATTTTGGCAACGACCCCGATGGGAATAAAGTATAAATTTGTCTGATTGTCTTTTAGATTATACACCCGATTCTCATCGACGTAGGTTAAAACCAGAGGAACCGATTTGGTGATCACGTGGTTGATAATATCAATATAGAGGGGAGAGGCAAAAAAATTGATACTACCTTTTTGGAAGGGAAAAATAACCTGCTCCCGAACGGGGAAGTAGGCGTAAGTCCTTCTCTTGTTGTTCTTATCCTTCCGTTTTTGCAAAATCATAGAGGGTTTTTTTCCATTCCTTATTTAGATCTTTGCCACGAAGGATAACCGGTTTTTCTCCCTTTTTGATCGATTCTTCTGTGATAATCACACGTATATCTCCCTCTAACGAAGGAATCTCGTACATCGGTTCGAGCATGATCTCTTCTAAAATCGAACGGAGTCCTCGAGCCCCTGTTTTGGATTGAAACGCCTTTTCGGCAACCGCATCAAGCGCCTTCTCTTCAAAGGAGAGCGTTACGTTGTCGAGAGAGAGTGAGACTTCGTATTGACGAATAATCGAGTCTTTTGGTTCGAGCAAGATATTTTTTAGATCATCTTGTGTTAAATTACTGAGGGGGACACGGATGGGAAGACGGCCGATAAATTCGGGGATGATTCCAAATTTGACCAGATCATCAGAGGATAGGTTGGAGTAGATACGCTCGAGATCCTTCTCCTGATTCTCTTGGATATCGGCTCCAAAACCGAGGGGATGTTCATCGATTCTCGACTCAATGATGGACTCTAACCCAACAAAAGCACCGCCACAAATAATTAAAATATTGCTTGTATTAATGCGGAGAAGATCTTGGTTGGGGTGCTTTCTTCCCCCTTGAGGAGGTACCGCTGCGATAGTTCCCTCAATGATCTTTAAGAGAGCTTGCTGCACACCCTCACCCGAGACGTCTCTGGTAATCGAGACGTTCTCACCCTTCTTCGCAATTTTATCGATCTCATCGATGTAGATAATACCCTTTTCAGCCGCTTGAACATTGTTTCCCGCCGCTTGAATTAGCTTGAGAAGAATATTTTCGACATCCTCACCAACGTATCCCGCCTCGGTAAGAGTCGTTGCGTCGGCGATAGCAAAAGGAACCTTTAACCGCTTAGCCAATGTTTTTGCTAAGAGAGTCTTTCCCGTTCCCGTTGGTCCAATCATGAGAATATTTGATTTCTCTAGTTCGACTCTCTCTTCATCGATTCGACCCTTTAAGACGAGTCGTTTGAAGTGGTTATAGACTCCAACCGAGAGGACTTTTTTTGCGTGTTCTTGACCGATTACATAGAGATCAAGATGCTCTTTTAGCTCTTTGGGCGTGGGCAACTCTTCGTCAAATCCCTCGTCGAGCATGTCTTCCAAGTTTTCTGCAATCAGACGATTACAGACCTCTACGCAGTCGTAGCAGATAAAGGTATTCTCTGGACCAGCGATGAGGTGACGAACGATCTCTTCATTCTTCCCGCAAAAAGAGCAGTGACGTGTATTCTTTTTTCGTGCCATTTATCGTCTCATAACCTCATCGATGATTCCATAAGTGACTCCCTCTTCGGCAGTCATAAAGTAGTCTCGCTCTAAATCTTTTGCGATTACCTCTTCTGATTTCCCCGTATCTTTTGAGAGATACCCTATCAAAAGATGCTTTAACCGGATGATCTCTTTTGCATGAATATCGATATCGCGCGCCTGTCCTTGGACTCCCGACCACGGTTGGTGGATCATAATCCGAGAGGAGGGGAGGGCGTACCGTTTTTTCTCAGCGCCCCCTGCTAGGATAATCGCAGCCATAGAGGCGGCTTGTCCGATACAGATGGTCTGCACGTTGGGGCGAATGTAGCGCATCGTATCGTAGACCGCAAGCCCCGCCGTGATAGAACCCCCAGGGGAGTTGATGTAGAGATTGATATCTTTTTTGGGACTCTCGCTCTCTAAATGTAGAAATTGAGCAACGACCAGATCCGCCGTCACGTCGTTGATCTCACCGTCTAAAAAGATAATACGCTCTTTTAACAGTCGAGAAAAAATATCGAATGAACGTTCGGTATTTCCCGATCGCTCAATGACCATGGGGACGAGTGTATTATTTTTTTCTGTTGAAAAAGGATTCATTCACACCTCTTTCCTTCTAAAAGATTTTTAGAGACCTCGGTTTGTTGAAGTTCTACTCTCTTTTATCTGGAGGGATTAAAACGCTTAGAAGAGGAGTCGGTCCTTAAAAATTTAGACGGCGACCTCTCTTTTAAGAGAAACTATTTTATTCGGGTTGTGAGACTTCTGAGAGAGCTTTAAGCTCCTCGTAGCTCATCTTTTTCTTTTTTACCTTATTCTTTTCAAAGAGGGAGTCAAAAAGTTTCCGCTCCTTAAGCATGTCATTAAGATACTCTTTTCCAATTTCCTCTTTGAATTCGGCGACTTTTTCCTCTTCGACTCCGCGCTCTTCCTTGAGGTAGAGGTCGATCTCCTCTTCTTTTACCTCGAGCTCTTGCCCCTTCTCGTACTCGCGTATGATTAAACTTTCACGCAAACCCTTCTCAACCGAGGGACGTTCGGACTCTAAAAGTCCTTTAAGCTCTCCGTCTCCGCTCTGTATCTTTTTTAAAAAGGGAGCGGGATCCATTCCGTAGGAGCGAAGATTTTTCTCCAGTCGAGAAATGACCTCGTATTCAATCATCGACTCCGGTACGTCAATAGTAGAACTCTTTTCCAACGCCGCTAAAATTTGCTCTCTTTTGTGATTGTAGACTCTATCGGAGATATCACGACTCAGTCGCTCTGTGATATCGCTCTTTAGATCGGCGAGAGTCTTAAATTTTTCACTAACGTCTTGAGCCAGCTCATCATCAATATCGGGTAAAATGCGCACTTTAAGAAGAGTTAATTTCACTTTTAACTTCGTGGTGCGCTCCTCTTCACCCTCTGTGAGACTCTTTTCGAAGACTCTCTCTTCTGAGACCTTCATTCCAAGAATCTCATCGTCGATTTTATAGTGGTTCTTTTCATCGCCAACCGTAAAGGTAAAATCTTCGCGTTTGGTCTCCTCTTTGGGAGTATCATCTTCATTCAACTCACAAAAATCGACCGTGACAATGTCGTCTTTTTCAACTTTCCCGTTCTCTTTTTCCTCGACCACTCCATTTCGTTCTTGGATACTCTTCAGCTCATCGTCGATCTCTTTCTCAGAGACACTTACCTGTGGCTCTTCAATCGAGATATCTTCTGATGGACCGATTTGAACCTCGGGGAAGACGTCGTACGTTAGCTGAAAGGTAAAATCATCCCCTACGTTGAGTTCTGGCTCTCCCTCTACTTGGGGGGTACTGACCGAGATGGGTCGTTGACTCTCTTCTAGTTGGTCTAAGACCTCTTTAAGAGCGTTTTGGATCAGCTGTTCGATCGTCTCTTTGACAAGAGGCTCTTTAAATTTTGTCTCTAAAATAGAGGGGGGGACTTTCCCCTTTCGAAATCCTTTGATCTCTAACGATGCACAGTACTTCTTGACAAGTCCTTGGTACTCTTCGTTCACACTCTCTTTGTCAACTGTGAGGGTTAATTCCCCTGAGGAGTTCTCTCTTTTTTTAAACTCTTTCTCTTTTATCAACATCAATTTGATTCCTTTCTCTTCTTTCTATTAAACTATTGAATTTTTCGAGAGATGATAGAGATCGATATTTGAGGGGTTCTCAAACGAATCCCTTCGCACTACTCTTTTTTGGGTACTACGAGAATCGGGATATTTTTTATCTTCTTTACACTCTCTTCAAAAGTGATCGTTTCTGTTCGGTTTTTCTCTTCTGAGAGGATCTCTTTGCTCCTAAAGAGTAGTTACATCCTCTGATCTCTTTGGGATGTCTCCTTCTTTACAGTGAACCTCTCTCCTCTGACGAATTCCCCTCTCCCTTCACGGGCGATAGAGAGGCGAATTCTCATGATAACTAATATCTAAAAAAGAATAAAGACTCCCATGCAAAAAGAAAAATTTGGCTGCCATTCGAGACGCTCTTCTTCGCAATTCTCTCGTATTTTCGCAACTTCTTGTCTCGACTTCTTGCGGTTTTGACTGAACGAATCGCAGCGAGGGGGAGAGCTTTAGGGACGTGACAGGGTGGAGGGAAGGGGGGTTATCTTGTCGCCGACTTTTATCCCCCTCTCTTCAAAGAATCCTTGGTTGACCTCCAGAGCGTATTGAACGGCTTTCAAGGAGGGAACTGAGGTTGTATTAAATGGGTGTAAATCTTCTATCTGGGCGATCGTCCCATCGCTCGTGACGTAGGCGATAGAGAGAGGAATCGGGGTATTTTTCATCCAGAAAGAGAGTCTTTGCGGACGGGAGAAGAGAAAGAGTGCCCCCTCATTTTTTTTCATTTTTTGAACCCCCATCAATCCTTGAGCGTGTTTTTCTGGAATATCTGCGATCACCACCTCTACCTCGACTCTCTTTTTCTCGGTAGTAATGGTGATAATCTCTCGTTGCCAATCGGGTAACTCACTCGCAGAACAGCTACTGACAGCGCCAAGAAGAGAGAGAAAAAGGAGAAAGAGAGGGGGGGAGAGACTCTTTTTGGCAGAAATTCGCCCAATTTTGCGACGTCGAATTTTTCCTGACCCTTCTTTTGGGCGAACGGCACAAAGTAAGAGTTCGTCGAACTCTTTTTTACTCGGGGAGAATTTACTCGGGGAGAATACGTTTTTCAACGAAGACGAGACTCTCTCTTTTAATCGATTGTGTTTCATAGATTCCGACCTTTATTTTCGTTTTGTGAAACCTCTTTTTGAGATTGTTTGGTTTTTTGGGGGGAGCGTGAGGGAATGAGTCCTAGTTCGAAGAGAGCGAAAAGGAGAGAGCAGAGAGCCATGAGAGCGACGAGAATTCCGCCGTAGGAGCGGTAACTATTGAGAGAAGAGGTTCCTGTTTTCAGCTCGCCTCGCCCCTCGGTTACGGCGTGATAAATGCCAGCTAAGTCAAAACTCCCCTCAGAAACCTCAATGTAGCGTCCGTAATCGGTCATTTTTGCCATCTTTTGAAGGAGCTCATGGTTGACCCCAGAGTAGACGACTTTACCTTGGTACTCGACAAAATCTTCTGTACTCTCAGACTCTGGAATAGGAGAGGGACTCTCTTTTCCTAGACCGAAAATTATCAGAGTTCCTCCCCAGTCGGCGACCTTTTTGGCGGCGTCTAGGGGGTAACTCTCTTGATCATCTCCATCGGTGAGGAGAATGATATCTTGAAACCCCTTCTGCGACTCCTTGAAGAGTTGATCCATCGCAAGGCGAAGGGCATCCCCCATCAGACTCCCTCCTCGTCCCCCATTGTTGACGTCGACGAGTTCTACCGCCTCAGAGAAGAAGGTGTAATCAACGGTTAGTGGTGACTTAATGATCGCATTTCCAGCGAAGGTGATCAGTCCTAATTCGTTCCCAGCCAAGGGGGGAATGGCTCGCAAAATCTCCTGTTTGGCGCGTCCTAGTCGGTTGGGGAGGAGATCGTCAACCAGCATACTTCGAGAGACATCGAGAAGAAAGACGATCTGCCTCCCGCTTGTTTCACTCTGTTGGCTCTGGTTTTTTGGCTGCTTCGGCTCTGCGACGGCTAAAATCCCAAAGAAGAGGATAAGGAGAAAGAGGACGACTCGTTGAACTTCTCGGTGAAGATTTAGAGAGGTACCGAGTAGGTTGGCGGTGGCGATTCGTTTGGTTAGGGTAAATCGAAATTTAAAGAGAGCCAGCAGGGGAATGCTTAAGAGTAGCCATAAAAAAGAGGGGTGAGACCAACTCATTAGATCCTCCTCAGCCAAGTAACGGAGAGGAACCAAGCGGTCAAAAAGAGGAGAAGGGCGAGAATCACCCAGGGGTGGTACCGTTCGACGCGGATGATATCCTTTCTTCTCTGTTCGATGTCGGGGATCTCCAACTCCGTGATACTCCGATACGCCTCTTCTAATTCCTCGAAAGAGTTTGCGGTGAAATAAGCCCCTTGAGTCTGCTCTGTTATCTCTTTTAAAACCCTGTTCTCAAGGTTTCCCAGTAGTGTTTGTATTCTCGATTCGAATGAGCTTCTATCGCTCATACTGATGGCGTAGATGCGAATCTTGTACTTTTGAGCGAGCTTAGCGGCCTCTAGTGGCGAGAGTCCGATGTTACTCTCGCCATCGGTAAGGACGATCATCGCACCAGCTCCCTTCTCAGTGAGTTCCTTCTCTCCGTACGCTTCAACAAGTCGAGCGGAGGCGAGCGCAACGGCGTCTCCGATGGCGGTTCCGTCCTCCTTTTGGGTCGCTAGCGTGATATATTTAACGAAGGAGGAGAGTGTTGTGTGAGAGAAGGTTAAGGGCGAGATGGTGTTGGCGTGTTTGGCGAAGGTGATGAACCCTATGGCACTCTGTGGGTTTTGCTTGACAAATTCGAGAAATAGCTCTTTGGCCAACTCTAGGCGAGTCGGCTCATACCTCGTCGCCTTGATCCCCATACTGGAGCTTCGGTCAAGGACGATCATGAGGGGGGGGCCGTCGCGTTCTATCGGGTTAAGTTTTAGCTCAACGGGACGCATGAGCGCGACGACGAGAGAGAGCCAGCCCAGAGAGTATAAGAGGGGTACGAGAAAACGGAATCTCTGTCTTGGTGTACGAGGTAATCCCTCTACCGAGGTTCCTAGATAGATCGTTGAACGCTTTACCGCAAACCTCTTCCAAAGAGAGAAGAGCAAGAGGGGAAGAAGGAAGAGAAGAGAGAAAAGGGGAGAGAGAAATAAAAGCTCAGGCATAGTGAATCGATTTCTTCTGTGTCTTAGAGGTACCCTAAATATTTTTTGAAGCGTTCTTAAAATAGAAGTCAACGTCGGAATAAAAACTTTGGTAGATATCTTCGTCTATCTCCTCTTTCCCATAGAGAGATAACCGACTCTTCTCTATGATCTCCTTAGCCAGTTGTGTTATTTGACGCTCTTGCCAATTCTCCCCTCTCTCACGCGCATCCAACACGGCGAGTAACTCTTGGGAGGAGCAACTCTGTACGGAGGGGAGTTGATACGTCTGACCGATTTTAGAGAGAAAAAATCGATACACTTTTAGATACCGCTCTGACCAACTTCCTTCACGGCAGAGCTTTTCGAGTTGCTGTCCCCAAGATTGAGAGAATCGCATCTCTCTTCTTTGCATCCTCTCTCTCGCCCTTTTCCATCGCTGAGATCCTAGGTAAGTGAGAGCCCCTAGCATTAAGAGAAAGATCCCTATTTTGATAGGAGAAGAGGGCTTTTTTGAGAGGGCGATAGTCGAGAGAAATTGAGGAGAAGAACTCTGCCTCTCCCCTTCCCAAGCACTGACAACCTCTATTTGTGGGAGGGAGAGAAGGTGGTAGGACTCCGTTTTTAGGTTATAAAAAGAGAGGGAGGAGGGGAGGGTGGCTCCCGCCGCTAGGGGCATCAATTCCCACGTCTGTTTTATTCGGTTGGTCTCTGTCGTCTTCTCCTCTTTTGTCTCTAAGAGAGTAAAGTTTTCAAAAGAGAGGGGAGTCTGTTTCTCTAGTATCCACTCATCGCTGTAGGTAAGAGAGAGAGAGAATATCGTCCCTGTATGCCCCTTTTTCGGGTAGATTTCAGCCTCGATATCATCGTCCGTTTGCCCCGAGAGAGGGAGAACGAGAGAGAGGAGAAGCGAAGAGATAAGAGGAAAGAGGGAAATAGGAGATGACACGTCCTTATCTTAATGAATCAAAAATGAAGAATCAAGGCGATTCTTTCTCGAACCTCTATGTTCTGTTCGCTAGATCCATTCTGTTACGGAGATCTCTCAAAATCTCTTTTTTTTGGATTGTTATTTTCTGGAATCGACTTTTTTAAAGGTACGTTTGATCAAGGCTTGCTTACTTCCAAGGGAGATTTTCTAATGCGTTTTTTAAAGACTCCTCCTGTCTCGCCTCCTCTTCGCCCTCATCGACTTGGTGGATAAGTTCTAAGGGTATCTCCTCTAAGAAAGGAGAGGGCTTCGGCTCTTTCATATCGTCTCGGATTTTACGAAATCGACAACAGCTTAGATAGAGTTGCTCTTTGGCTCTCGTCACGGCTACATAGAAGAGTCGTCTCTCCTCTTGGAGAGAGTCGTCGCCCCCCTCCTCTATCGCACGAGCGTGGGGGATGATCCCGTCTTCTACTCCCGCTAAAAAAACGATACGAAACTCCAACCCTTTCGAGGCGTGAATCGTCATTAAGTTGACCTTCTCGGAGTTATCTTCACTATCTCTGTCATCGCGGGTGATGAGGGTAATTCGATTGAGCCAGAGGGAGAGGGTTGGCTCAATCGTGTCTGGGTTATTCTGCCATCGGTTACACATTTCAGAGAAAAATTTGAGGTTTTCATACTTCCACTTGGCCACTTTGTCGCTCTCGCTGTGTTCGAGAATCAGATAGCCAAAGTAGTCAACTTCATCGACGAGAGAGGAGATCTCCGCACCAATGTTTACTTTTTTCTCTTGAAATTTGGATTGAAAGGTGGAGATAACTTGATAGAGTTCATCGATTCCGTCACGGGCTGGTTTTGAGAGCTTAGGGATTAGGTCCGTGGAAAAGACGACGCTCGCCATCGTACTAAAGAGGGAGCATTTTTCCGCCTCCGCGTACTGAGAGATGAGTTCTAATCCCCGTTTTCCAATCCCTCTGCGTGGTGTATTGATAATTCGCCGTAGACTCATATCGTCGTCTGGATTGACGATCACACGTAGGTAGGCGGTGATATCTTTAATCTCTTGGCGTTGAAAGAAGCTCTGCCCGCCCGTGACGGTGTAGGGGATGTCGTTCTTTAAAAGAGCCTCTTCGAGAGGCGCACTGAGAGTATTGGTGCGGGTCAAAATACCAAATTCACTGTAGGGAATTCCCTCATCTCGGCGAAGGCGAAAGATCGTCTCCGAGATCCTCTGTGCCTCACTAAAATTATCCTCGTCAACTTGAAGGCGAATCGAGATATTTTCAGACTCAAGACTCGTCCACAACTCCTTCTCTTTACGATTGGTGTTGTTTGAGATAATCGCATTCGCCGCTTTAAGAATCCCCCCCGTAGAGCGGTAATTTTGCTCTAACTTGATCTCGATTCTCTCTGGAAAATCTTTTTCAAAATTGGTGATATTCTGGTAGTTCGCTCCCCTCCACGAATAGATCGACTGGTCGTCATCCCCCACGCAGCAGATGTTTCTGTATTTTTGGGCGATTAAATGGATGAAGTGGTACTGAAGTAGTGAGGTGTCTTGAAACTCGTCGACCATGATGTAGCGGTATTGGTCTTGGACCTGTCTTAAAATTTCGGGATTCTCTTCTAGGAGTACGGTAGAGACTACGATTAGGTCGTCGAAGTCAACGGCGTTATAGAGAACCAAGTGCTCTTGATACTCGTCGAAGAGAGGTTTGTGCTGGTTGATCGAAGAAGTCCATTTGATACGTCGGGTCTTTATCTTGGAGAAGAGGGCGAGAAGTTCTAGCAGTTCGGCTCTCTCGTACCCTAGCTTTAACTCTTGTGCCGATTTTTTGAGACAAGAGAGCTGATCGGCGCTGTCGTAGATTGTAAAATTTTCTCGGTAGGGAAGGGCGGAGCGAAACTCTTTGAGCAGAGAGAGACCAAAGGCGTGAAAGGTCGACACGGTTAGATTACTCAGCTTTGTGTGTGTCAGAGAACGGACTCTCTCCTCCATCTCGCTCGCCGCTTTGTTCGTAAACGTAAGGGCTAGAATACGGTTCTGGGGGATGCCACTCTTCAGCATATTGGCGATTCGGCTTGTGATAACCCCCGTTTTTCCGCTACCAGCCCCAGCAATGATCAGGAGAGCGCCTTCTATCTGTTCGACACCCTGTTTTTGTGGGGGGTTTAATTTCACAAAGGTCAACTTCCTCTCGACTGTCTCGTCTCTCATTACCTCGGTCGAAGAGAGTATTCACTCCCCGTTTTTTCGCTCCATCACACTTTGGTGAGCTGTCGTGCGTGACCGTTCGTAGGAGATCTGAAGACCTCTCTTCTCTAGAATTTCTCTAGATTCAAAGAGTAAAGAAAAGAGGGTTCTGTTGCAACAATGTAGAGGGTAACATTATATTTCACACCTTCAATCTTAGGCAGAATCCTGAGGTAGCTTATGGGTAATATTAGAAAAGAGAGTGAAAATAAAAGAGAGATAATGTTTCCCTATCCAATCCCACTCGTTCAAACCCGACTTTTTTCTGGAGGGAGGTGAGATCTCTTTTGTTGTTAGAAAGTAGGAAAAGATCTGTTTTATATCGATGTATTATCTTATTATCTTAGTATTGAAGGTAGAATTTTTTTGCTAGAATTTTTCGCAGTTAGGAGAGAGAAATGAGAAAAGGAATCCTTGTCTGGGTATTTTTTGCCTTAGTCTTTTCATTAAACGCCGCCGAGCCGGTCGTTGGGTTGTGGAAAAGCATCGATGATAAAACGAAAGAAAAAAAATCGATCGTTCTTGTTTATGAGTATCAGGGGAAAATTTTTGGGAGAATTCTCGCCATCTATCAAGACGGTGAGTTGACGAATACCTACCAGAATCCAAGCATACGGGCGAAGAGGGTGACGGGAAAACCGTTTATGGCTGGGTTGGATATTATCTGGAATGTGACCGATGGGGGATCTCGGTGGAAAGGTGGTAGGGTCTTGGATCCAGAATCGGGGAAGACCTACGCCCTTGAACTCTTTAAAAAGGGGGAAAATCTGCTCGTTCGAGCAAAGATAGGTTTTCTTTTTAGGCGAGACCAGAAGTGGGTACCTGCGGAGAAGAGTGATTTACCAAAAAATCTAGTGATTCCCTCCAAAATCGTCCCGAATATAATTTATTAGTCCGAGTGCCTACGTAAAAGGGTACCTCCAAGAGTATCTCCAAGGGTATCCTTAAGGTTGTTGAGTCCAGTTTTATGATATTTCCTCAAATTTCTTGTCAAATCGCTCTTCTGATCGCTTCACTATGACAAAAGAATCTACAACAGAAGAATCACCTAAAATTGATGACCTCTCTCTCTTTCAATCCGCTTTATCCGATCTCTCTCCCTACTTACGCTACTGGATAGAGAAGACTCTTTCCGAGGTGATGAACTCTTCGGCAAATTGCGAGAGTGGCTGGCGGGAGAAATTTCTCTCTCTCCTTATCTACCTCTGTCAAAAGGAGGAGGAGGGGGCTCTCTGCCATTCTATTTCAGAGATGCCCGAGAGATTGAATGCATTCACCTCCTCTTTAATCGAGCAAGAAGATGAGGCGGAGGCGGAGTTAGCAACCGTCTCTCAAGAAAGCGTTCCCGTTTTTGATGAGAAATTTTTTCAAGACCTCCCCGAGAAATCTCCTACGGCGGTAGTTCGCACTACCACTCGAGCTATCGACGCTGGTATTAAAGTCCCTCTCTTTTTTTACAACGACCAAATCTATCTCGCCCACTCTTTTCGATTGGAGAGCCATTTTTTACACTCTCTGGAAAACCGACTCTCACAAAATCCGTTTGGATCGGCCGCCGTTGGGCGGAGAGAAGAGAGAGAGCGAAGAGTTCTTCTCAGCGATGAAAAGATGTCCGAGCTGACGAGTGAGTGGAACTCTCTCTCTCGTGATACGTTAAAGAGAGTCGTTGAATCAAACTTTCTCCTCATCACTGGAGGCCCAGGTACGGGGAAGACAACCCTCCTCGCCCATCTCCTCAAGGCGCTCTCCTACGTCTATCACACTGGCGATCATATTGAGAGTCATATCGATAGCGAGAGTCTTGTGTTGCCCGAGATTCGTCTCGTCTCGCCGACGGGACGGGGAGCGGCGAGAATGAAGGAGAGCCTGCGAGAGAGGTACCCTTCAGATCCTCTTCTCTCATCGCTCAAGAGTCAGACGGTACACTCGCTGCTCAAACTTCAACCGACGAAAAGCTCCCCCTACACGCAGAGTTCTCCCCTCTACTGCGACTTTGTGATCGTCGATGAGGCCTCTATGCTCGATATCTATCTCTGGATACAGCTCTTAGACGGACTGCCTGTCGGTTGTAAACTCATTCTTCTGGGGGACGTGAATCAACTCCCTTCGATTGAGACGGGGGCTATTTTAGGGGATTTAACACTCGCAAAAGAGGAGAGTTCGTACCGCCTAAAAGAGAACGTCGTGACCCTCTCCGTCGGATATCGTTCCAAAGCGGAGATCTCAGAGTTGGCTCAAAAGGTTCTCAAAGAGCCAGAGAGTTCGTTTGATTTTTTGCAGAGAGGTTCGCAAGAGAGAGCGGATGAGAGTGCGGATAAGGCGGGAGTCTTCGCCCTTCCGTTTCCTTCTACCTTTAAAGAGATGCTCTCTCTGATTATAAAAGAGTATAGAGAGATAGAGTTATCACTCGCGACACAGGAGATTCCTCCGCAGGGATTTTATGAGTTAGACGAGGAGAAAAAAGAGGAGATTTTTGGTTCTCGGTTTGATTTTTTAAGGCGGATCGCTCTCTTGACTCCCCAGAGAGTCGGGGCGTGGGGAACGCAACGAATCAACGACGCCTTATCCCGCCTTCTCTCTCCTCAGAGAGGGACGTGGAGTCAGACCCCCGTGATGATCACAGTCAATCAGTTCAAAGAGGGTCTTTTTAACGGGGATTTAGGGTGGTTATTCTCTCGAGGAGTCGAGTCTTTTTTTCTCTTTTCCATCGACTCGGAGTACAAGATCTTTCCCCCCTACGCAATTAGAGGGTATGAGGTCGCTTACGCTCGCACCATTCACAAAAGTCAGGGGTCTGAGTTTGAGACCGTTTTTCTGCTTCTGCCAGATGCCTCGCCGACTCTTAGTCGAGAGCTTCTCTACACGGGGATAACTCGAGCGAAAAATCGACTCGTTGTTTTAGCGAATGAGACGGGTTGGCGGGAGGCCGTCTCGCACCAAATCGCAAGAAATTCAGCGATTCAAACGTGGACGACCGAGAACTCCGTCGACCCTTCCTGATCTCTCAAATCCTCCTCTCTCGGATTAAATATGTACGGAGAGAGGGGAGAATCTTTAATTCTGATGATGGAGAGACCTCTAAAAAAACTCTTTTTCATTTCTCAATTTTCTAAAGGGTACCTCTAAAATCGACTCTTTAGAGGTACCCCGATGCCAGTTCGCTTAATCGTATGACCTAGCAGTGCAGAGGCAAGACCTTCTCAGGGTTGAAGTTGTATCGCTTGATAGCCTCTTCAACGACCTTTGGCTCAATCTCCCCCTCTTTGGAGAGTTGGTAGAGAGCTGCGACGACGATCCACCGAGCGTTGACTTCAAAGTACTCACGAAGTTTTCTTCTCGTATCACTTCGACCAAATCCGTCAGTTCCCAGAACGATCATCCCCTGTCCACTCACGTATTTACGAAGCTGTTCGGAGTAGGCACGTACGTAGTCTGTCGCAAAGATGATGGGCTGTTTTTCGTCTAGCATTTTGCGAACAAAGGGGACTCTGGCAGGTTTCATCGGATTCAAGCGGTTCCAGTGGAGAGTCTCACTTCCCTCTCGGGCTAGTTGATTGACACTCGTCACACTAAAGAGGGTACTCTCTATCTGAAACTCCTCTTTCAGTATCTCCGACGCCTCCATCGCCTCTTGGAAAATAGCTCCACTGGCGAGTAGCTGGATGACCTTCTTCCCCTTCTTCTTGGGAGTTACGTTGTAGATTCCTTGAAGAATTCCCTCTTCACTTCCCTCGGGCATCGCAGGATTAAGGGTGTTTTGATTGGTGAGGGTTAGGTAGTAGAAGATATCTTCGTTGTCCTGATACATCCTCTTTAAACCCTCTCTCATAATCACAACCAGTTCATAACTAAAGGAGGGGTCGTAGGAGAAACAGGTGGGGAAGGTTCCAGCGACGAGAAGACTATTTCCGTCTTGGTGCTGGAGACCCTCACCGTTGAGAGTCGTTCTACCGCTGGTCGCACCCAGGAGAAAACCTCTCGCTCTAGAGTCGGCTCCCGCCCAGATGAGATCAGCGACCCGTTGAAATCCAAACATCGAGTAGAAGATAAACATAGGAATCATCGGAAGACCGAAATTCCCGTGGGCGGATCCAGCGGCGATCCACGAAGCCATCGCTCCAGCCTCGTTGATTCCCTCTTGTAAGATCTGTCCGTTAATCGCCTCTTTGTAGAAGGCTAAGGTCTCAGCGTCTTGGGGTTTGTATCTCTGACCCTCGGGGGAGTAGATACCCATCTGCCGAAAGAGACCCTCCATTCCAAAGGTTCTTCCCTCGTCTGAGAGGATAGGAACGAGGTACTTTGAGACCGATTCCACTTTTAAAAGGGCGGTGAGGAAGCGAACATAACCCATCGTTGTTGAGGTCTCTTTCTTTCCCCCATCTTCTAATAATTTAGAAAAATGGCTTAGGGGAGGGATCTCTAAAGAGTGGTCAATCGGCTCTCTTGAGGGAAGATACCCCCCCAATTTTTCACGGTTTGCATGGATAAACTTCTCTTCCTCGCTCCCTTTTGTTGGTTTAAAAAATTTGAGATCCTGAGCCTCTTCATCGGTAAGAGGGAGATCTATCTGTTTTTTGTAGTGGACGAGAGAGGTATCTTTTAGCTCTTTTTTCTGGTGTGAGACGTTCGCCGCCTCGACCTCTTCTCCGATTCCGTAACCCTTCACCGTATGGGCGAGAACAACCGTCGGTTGTCCCTGATGAGAGACCGCCTCACTAAAGGCAGCGAAAACTTTTTTCGGGTCGTGACCTCCGCGTTTGAGAGCTCCTAACTCTTCATTGCTCTTATCTTTGACTAACTCTAGCAACCGAGGGTCTGTCCCTGATGAGAGACCGCCTCACTAAAGGCAGCAAAAACTTTTTTCGGGTCGTGACCTCCGCGTTTGAGAGCTCCTAACTCTTCATTGC
>CAZATZ010000009.1:0-17433 GCA_964488175.1 uncultured Spirochaetales bacterium | reverse complement strand
CATGATTACCCACGGATTAAAAGTACGAAGCTCTCTTAAAAAGGCGGTAAAACTCGATCCCAAAAATAGAAAAGCGGAGGGGATGGTCTGCTCTTCTCAACTCTACACACCTAAACAGTATGGAGGAGATATCGATGAAGGGATTGGGTGTTTTCAAAGACTTCTAACCCAAAAAGGGAACGATGAGGAAGATCTATTTAATATCCATACTGGAATCGCATACGGCTATATCGTTCAATCCAAAAGAGCTCAGGCGGATCTTCAACTGCGAAAAGCACAGACGATATATCCTAAAAATATCTATTTACAGGGACTCTTCCACCTTAATCAGAGATTGCCAAGTTCTAGCTAAAGGCATCTCTAAAGAGTCAATTTTAGAAAGGGTACCTCTAAAAAGTCGAGTTAGAAATAAAGAAGTGTTTTTTAGAGATACGCAGAAAAAAAGTCAAGAAAATTTTGCCATGAATTGAGGCAATACCGAGGGGAAGCGTCCGGTAACTCCTTCTCTCTCCACCGTAAAGAGGTCGCATCTCCCGCAAAAAGAACTCCTCTGCCTCCCAACGATTGAAAATTACAGACGTCGTTTCTCATATCATTACCGATGTAGAGAACCTCATCGGGAAGGATATCGTGCCTATCTTTCAGCTCTTTTAAGACGGGGAGAAAGAGAGCGGGGGAGGGTTTCGCCTCTCTTAGAAGAAATGACCAAGAAGAGAGAGAGGGCGAGAGAGTCTCCCCCTCTAATTTGTCTCCCAAAAGAGCGTCGCAAATAAGGGGGGTATAAAACTGACTATTACTAACGATTCCCCAAGGAACTTCCCTCTGAATCAAGTCCGCTAAGAAATCATCACCTCCAGGCATGATATCACAAGGGTTCTCACTCCATTCATAGATAAGAGAGGCCCAAGCGGCGGTGATCTCGTCGGTCTCCCCCTCGTAAAAACCGTCTCTCTTTAGTTGAACCAAAACCTCTTGCCAAATGAGTAGGATATCGACCTCGGGAAACTCTTTGTCGCTCTTCTCGTGGCTCTCTTTGATTAAGAGACGAATTCGCCCCTGTAACTCGCTATAAGTCACTCTATTAAAAAGAATTCCCCTCTTCTCAAATTCATCAAAGAGGGGGAACTTCTCCGCAGAGGAGAGAGAGGCGGTTCCGACCTCACCAGCTCGAGAGATCAAAAGAGTTCCGTAGATATCGATTAAAACACCCTTTGCGTCTCTCAAGGAGAGATCTTTCTCTGGAGGAACCCCAGTAGGTAGAGGTTGTAACGGTAAATGCACGGAGCGAATCCAATCTATCATTGAATCATAGACTTCATCGCTGTAGATATCAGAAGAGTGGGAAGAGAGAGAGCTACGAAAGGGTCTATTCATCGGATATCACCTCTTGGGAGTTCTCTTGAAATACCACACGGGTGAACATCACGACGACTGAGTCTTGGCATAAATTTGTTGTAACCACTCTATCTCCTCTTTCCAGATCGTCTCATCGGGGGTCTCTAAGACGATGGGAATCTCTTCTAATCTTCTATCTTGGGCGATCAATTCAAAAATTTCCTTGCCCATAAACCCCTTTCCCAGAGATTCATGACGATCTTTACGAGTTGAAATATCATTCTTTGAATCGTTCAGGTGGATTCCTTTGAGATGAGAGAGCCCAATAAGTCTCTCAAATTTCTCCATCATCTCTTCGTAACCCTCTCGATCTCGGATATCGTAACCAGCGGCGAAGAGGTGACAGGTATCTAGACAGACGCCCACCCGTTCTTTCGCCTGAACTCCGTCGAGAATCAGTGCAATCTCTTCAAACGTACGACCAAGGTTTCCCCCACTTCCCGCCGTTGTCTCAATCACAGGGATAACTTTCGGACAGCGAGACAAGGATTCATTCAGTGCGGTGGCGATCTTTTTTGCCGCCTCTTCTGTCGATATTTTACTCAGATGACTCCCTGGGTGAAAGTTCAAAAGAGAGAGTCCAAGATCTTCAACACGTTCGCACTCATGGATAAAGGAATCGAGAGATTTCTGCCATTTTTCATCGTCAGGATTGGCTAAATTTATCAGATAACTGTCGTGTGGCAAGACTTGATCGGGGGAGTACCCAGCTGAGGCTAGTCGTTCTTTAAAAAGATCGCACTCCTCCTTGGATAGCTTCGGAGCAGCCCACTGACGTTGATTTTTGGTAAAGATCCCTAAGGCAGTCGCCCCTAGAGCCTTCGCTCTCTCAGGAGCTAGATGAGCCCCCCCAGAAATACTAACGTGATGACCTACCCAAAATCGATTTTTTTCTTTCATAGGACTCATTTTATTTAAAAGAGAAGAAGAAGTCCACCGTTTAAAAACCTTGTTATCTCTTGAAAACAAGAAGAGAGAGGGGAGACCTTCTGATCAGAATTTAGACCATCTCTATGAGAGATCCTTTTGGGAGAGTTTAAAAATCCATTGCCTTAGTTAAGAATAATTTTTATGATAAGGGACACCTCTAAGGTTAATTTGACAAATCTTTTAAACCACCCACAAGAGGGGAATCACAAAAATGCCAGAAGAGAATCAGTGGGGTACACTGCTCCAACAGTTCCTACAAGCCAAGGGACTCGACCCCGAGAAAAAAACCATTTTTGAGACTTGGGAGGAGGTCGTCCCCGAATCGCTACGAAGTCGATGCGCTCTCAAGGAGTGCGAACGAGGGAAACTCATCGTCCAAGTCACACACCCCATCATAAAGCAAGAACTCATCATGAAGCAGGCGGAGATCTTAAAAAAAATGCAGAGAGATCACCCCGATTTGCAGATTAAAAGGGTTCAAATCTTAAATGGATGAGTTCTCTAGAGAGGGGTCTTCCTCCGTAAAAAACCGACCTCTTCCCCCTCTCTTCGCTCTTTCTTTGGTCATGGTTTTGCTCTTTCTCTTGATTTTGGGTTGCCAAGCAGAGAGCAAGAGCGACTCTTCTGAAAACTCCTCTGAAAAAATTAAAATCGTCTCACTCGCCGATCAAGACCCCGACTCTCTTGATCCGCATAAAATGGTCGCTTCGGGAACTGAAGAGATACTTTTAAATCTCTTTGAAGGATTGCTCAAACCATCCCCTAGCGGAGAGCTAATCCCAGCGGTGGCGGAGTCGTATACGATATCAGACGATGGCAGGGAGTACTCCTTTGTGCTGAGAGAGGGGATCCGTTTTCATAACGGAGAGTTCGTCACTCTCGACGATCTTCTCTTTAGCTACCGACGATTACGCGGTGATTTTAATTCTATTGCGGGTTCTACCGCAACTTCTACAGCACGTGGCGGTGGTTTGAAAGGGGTTGAGATCTCTCTCTCCGCCGATGGTGATGGCGATGAGAGGAAAGCGATTCTTTTTACCCTCCCAGAAAGGGATTCTACCTTTCCCCTCAACCTAACGGAGGCGGTCATTCCTGCGGGGCGAGAGGAGGAAGAGTATAGTCGCTCTCCCATCGGAACCGGTCCCTACCAGTGGGGGGAGTATCGTCCCTCCTCGTATCTGCGGTTAGAAAAGTTCGATGAATATTGGCTGAAGGATAGCGAAAATCTTGACGAATCTACTCCGATCGATACGGTCGAATTCCGATTTATTAGCGATGAACAGACGGCTCTCTTCTCTCTTTTAGCGGGAGAGATCGATCTCTATCCCCGCTTTCTCTTGGAAAATATTGAGAGAATTGATGACGATCTCTATTATGAAATTCAACCTCAGAACATGGTTCAAATGTTAGCGATGAACAACAAGGTCGCCCCTCTCGATGATCTGAGGGTTCGACAAGCTATCAACTACGCCGTTGATGTCGATACGATTATTCAAATCGTTGCGAATGGGAGAGCGACGAAACTGGGGTCGCACATGTCCCCCGTGATGTCTCTCTACTACGAACCGGGATTGGAAAATATTTACGACCTCGATCTCTCCAGATCAAAAGCTCTCCTCTTGGAGTCTGGGTACCCCGACGGCTTCTCTCTCTCGATTACCGTTCCCTCTAACTACGATTTTCTGGTTCGAGTGGCGGAGGTCATCACAGAGCAGTTAAAGATGGTTCAGATTGATGCGTCGATAGAACTCGTCGAGTGGGGGGTCTGGCTCGACACCGTCTATCAGAAGAGAGAGTACGAGATGACCGTTATCGGATTTACTGGAAAATTAGACCCCTACGAGATTTTATACCGATATCAGAGCGATTACGACAGAAATTTAACCAATTTCGAAAACGGGGAGTTTGATGAGATACTGCGTCAAGCCAAAAAGAGTCTCGACTTACAAGAGAGAATCGCTCTCTACCAGAGGGCTCAGCGACTCTTAAGCGAATTTGTACCGGGCGTCTACCTGATGGATCCAAGTTTTGCGGTTGTTCTTAACCGACACCTCAAGGGGTATCAATCCTACCCTATCTATTTTCAAGACATCTCAAAACTGAGATACGAGAGATGATCTTCTCTTCATATTTCAATCGTATTCGAAGAACTTCGCCACGGTATTCGCCACGGTATTTCGCATGATACTACAAATAATCGCAAAGTTTCTTCTCTCTCTCTTTAAAAAGTACCTATTTAACCCCCTTCTCTTAAAACGTCTCTCCCGTTTTAAAGAGAATCTAAGCGTAAAAGATCACCCCAAAGAGGATCGACTATTAACGTACTTCCTTCTCTGGTTTATCCGTTCCACGACTCTTCAACGTAGTATTTCTCGAAAAATAGTCTCGCTCTTGATGACGACGCTCTTTGTCACGTTCATGACCTTTCTCGCTTTCAACCTGATACCGGGAAACTCCGCACTCACAAAACTCGGTTTAGACGCCAGCTCGCAGGAGGTTGAAGCGCTTGAGAGAGAGTTGGGACTCGACCTCCCCCTTACCCGACGCTACACTCGGTGGATCTCTCAAATATTTCAAGGGGATCTCGGACTCTCCCTTCGCTTCAACCTCCCCGTAGCCCAACTCCTCAGAGAACGAATCCCCCTCACCACCCTTCTCGCTTTGACGGGACTTCTTTTTACCATACTCTTAGGAATCCCCTTGGGACTTCTCTCTGCGAAATATAATAATCGACCCTTTGGCCTCTCTCTCTCTCTGCTCTCTCAGATAGGATTGGCGATTCCCTCTTTTTGGCTAGGGTTAATTTTGACCTACGTCTTTGGTCTCACTCTGCGGTGGTTTATCCCTGGAAAATACATCTCCTTTGAGGAGGGATTCTGGCAGGGATTTCGATACTTTATCTTTCCGAGTATCGCCATCGCCGTACCCAACGTGGCGATCGTTATTCGCTACCTAAAAAACACGATCTTGGAACAGAGTCACCGAGGGTACGTCCAGACGGCGTACGCCAAAGGGTTGCGCGAAAACCAAGTTCTCTTCTCTCACGTCTTGAGAAACTCTCTGATTCCCACACTCACCGTACTCGGTATGATGATTCCCAATCTCTTTGGAGGAAGTATCATCGTCGAGAAGATCTTCTCTATGCCAGGGGTGGGGAGTCTCCTCATTCTAGGTATCTCAAGCCGAGACTTTCCCCTTGTTCAGGGAGTCGTTTTATACATCACTCTCTTTGTCACCCTCTTCCAGTTTCTGATGGATCTCCTCTACCACCTCGTTGATCCTAGGATTTCGATTCGTTAATCGAGAGCCTAGATCTGAACGTAAGGGTGCCTCTAAATCTCGAGATAACAATCCACTCTCTTCCCCGAAAGAGACCCCTAAGAGAGTTCATCCAATATTTCATCAAAAAAATGTGTCTAAATTGTCATTCTCTCTTAACATAAAAGACACTTTACCGTACTATTCTCTCTACTCAAATCACATCTTAAAAGAGAAGAGGCAGGAGATAGAGAGATATGATAGAAATAGAAGGAATCAGCCGGTACTACGGGGATTTTTGTGCCGTTGATAATTTGAGTCTTAGTGTAAAAAAGGGAGAGATTTTAGGTCTTCTCGGTCCCAATGGCGCTGGAAAATCGACGACTCTCCGTATGATGACCGGTTACCTCCCCCCTAGTGCGGGGAGTGTCTTAATCGATGGAACCGATGTTCAAGAAGAGCCAGTTAAGGCGAAGTCAAAGATCGGCTACCTACCAGAAAGCTCTGCGATCTACTCGGACATGCTCGTCTATGACTACTTGAGTTTTATCGCCGAGATGCACGACATCCAAGGCGTAGAGCGTGAGATTCGAATTAACGAGCTGAGTACTCTCTGCTCTCTCAAAGAGGCGATGCACAAGTCGGTCTCCGTCCTTTCAAAGGGGTACCAACAGCGTGTTGGACTCGCCCTTGCGATGATGAGCGACCCAGATATCTTAATCTTAGATGAGCCGACCAGTGGCCTCGATCCCAACCAGATCATTGAAATCCGCTCTATTATAAAGAGTATCGGAAAGAGTAAAACCGTCCTCTTTTCAACCCATATCCTCTCTGAAGCGGAGGCGACGTGTGACCGTGTTGTGATTATTAATCGGGGAAAAATTGTCGCCGATGGAGATGTAGAGACTCTCACAAAATCCCAAAAAGGACAGACCGAAATCTCGTTAAAACTCTCTTCAGAGAGTTCGACGACACTCTCTACTTTAGAGGCGGTCGAGGGAGTTCTCTCGGTGACTTCTGAGAAATCGGGTGGCGAGGTCACCTTCCATCTCGAAGCGAGTCACGATGTGCGAAAAGAGCTTATCAAACTCTGTGCGGAACAGGAGTGGGATTTGTTAGAAATTACGAGTAAAACACAGTCCCTAGAGGCTCTCTTTACCCAGTTAACTAAGGAGGATGCGTAGTATGAATCATTCAATCCCTTCCATTGCCAAGAGAGAGTTTTACGCCTTTTTCTTCTCTCTTGTCGCCTACGTCGTTATCGGAGTCTTTCTCCTCGTCGTCGGTTGGTTCTTTTTCAAAGATTATTTTCTCTGGCAACAAGTTAGTATGGCACGTTTTTTTCAACAAATGCCACTTATCCTCTCTCTGACGATTCCCGCCATTACGATGCGCTCTTTCTCAGATGAGTTTAGAAGTGGCTCGTTTGAGATACTAAAGACCCTTCCGATCACCCTTAAAGATATCATCATCGGAAAGTTTCTAGGAAGCTGGTATTTTGGTCTCTGCCTCTTTGTTCCCACTCTTCTCTACCTCGTTACGGTCGGAGTAAGTGGGCATCTCGACTTGGGCCCCGTTGTCGGAGGATATCTCGCAACGGCTCTTCTTGTGGCGCAGTTGACGGCGATTGGGCTCTTCGCCTCTTCGCTGAGTAAAAACCAGATTGTCGGGTATATTATAGGTGTTGCTATCTCGTTTCCACTGGCTATCTTAAACTCTGTCCTCTTCTTTTTACCCCCCTTTCTACAGGGGATTTTAGGGTATTTGAGTATTGGCTCGCACTTCGTTGCGATCAGCCAAGGGGTCTTGGATTTTCGTGATATTCTCTATTTTTGTGCCTTTAGTGCTGTGGCATTAACAGCGACCTACCTCGTCATCGAAGAGAAATAGTAAGGAGAGTATTAGATGTCTTTGAAACAGCAAAAAAAATCGAGACACAAGTCGACACGATACGCAAAAGTAGGACTCTACGGAGCCCTTCTTCTCGTCGTTATTCTTGTCTTTCAAGCCTTCCCCCTCCGAATAGATTTGACCGGATCAAAATACTACTCTCTCTCTCAGGCGAGTAAAAATGCGGTAAAAAACCTAGAGGAACCCCTCCAGATCACCGCCTTTCTCTCGAGTAATATCCCCTCTCCTTACAACTCGATCTCACGGGACTTGGAGGGAATACTGCAGGAGTACTCTCTCAAGGGAAATCGAAATTTCAACTACCGAATTTATAAAACAGAGAGTGGTGGCGATGAGACGACCGAACAGGGAGACTCGACTATCTCTCTGGCTCAGAGCTACGGAATAGGCCCTATCGAAGTGCAGACGTTGGGAGAGACACAGGCGACTGCGACGAGTGTCTATATGGGACTTGTCGTCGAGTATCTCAATCAAACCGAGACGATTCCCAACCTAGGAACCCTTCAGGGGGCCAACCTAGAGAATGAAATTACCTCTCGCATCGATAGAATTTCTAGAAAAAATAGCGTATTTCTCTCTCTGCAAGAGAAGGTAAAAGTTCAACTTATCTACACTCCAAGCCTTAGTGCGTACCTACCCGAGGTGGCGAATTCTCCTGAGCAGCTACAACTACTCGTCAACCAGTTAAACCGAGATAATTTCAACATCTTTGAGATTGAGACCTACAACACAGAGGTTGACACGGGGCTAAACTTATCGGAAATGGGTCTGACCCCCCTCTCCGACGCCGAGAGTAATCAGAAATTTTATTACGATCTCCTCGTCTCCTTTGGAGATAAACAGGAGTCGGTCAACCTCCTTCAACAGGGACTATTTGGAGGATATCAGCCAGTCCCTATCGACTCGCTCTCCCCCTATCTTGTTGGAATCGCCGAAAAAATGGCGGGGGTGAATACCTCGATCGGGTATCTCTCGACGCACGGGACTCGCTCCCTCGCTCCCCAGCAACAAAATCCTTTCCAACCCCAACAAGATACGAGTATCTCAAACTTTGCGGCTCTCTTGGGAGAGTCGTACAATATCGAGAATGTCAATTTAGAGGCGGGAATTCCTAAGGAGTTGCAGACTCTCTTAGTCGTCTCACCCAAGACCGGTTTTAGTGGATGGGAACTCTACCAACTTGATCAATTTGTCATGAGGGGTGGCTCTCTCGCCGTCTTCTACGATACCTACGAAGAGAAGATCGAGCCTCCTGCCAACCAGTATCAAGCTCCGACTCCTCCCCGCTACGCCCCACTGAGAACGGGATTAGAGAGGGTTTTGGAGAACTACGGTCTAAAACTAGACTACTCCTACGTTCTCGACGAGAAGGCGTGGATCTACCAAGGTCAGGGACAGGATGGAAATTTTGAGAGTTTCCCCGTCTACTACTTTTTAAATTTGAGTGGGAAACAGATTTCAAGAGATCTTCCCATCTTACGTAACGTCCGACAACTCTTCTTGGCGAAGATATCGCCCGTTGAACTAGTGGGAGATACCGAGGCGATCGAACTCTTTCACTCCAGCGATCGGGCGTGGAAAGTCGCTGAGAATATTAACCTTTACGATCCTAGATCGACCTTTGCTCCTAGTGAAGAGAGTCGTCAAACCTTCTCTCTTGGTTACCTCTACGAGGGGGCGTTAACGAGTTACTTTGCGGACAAAACTCTTCCAGAAAGACCGATACAGGAGGAAGATAGCGAAGTAGACGGTGAGCAATCTGCGGAACCAACCCTTTCGATTACAACGGATCTAACCAGAGCGAGCGATGAACCCTTTATTCAAACGAGTGAAAATGGTCGAGTTCTGCTTATCCCCACTTCTGCCATTTTAACCAACGACTTTATCAGTCAGAGTCAGCAGACTCCCAACTCTATCGTCGCTCTTAACCTGATCGACTACATGAGTGGGCGGGGAGATTTTGCTGAGATGCGAGCGAAAGGGCAGTTATTCTCTCCTATCGAGGGAATCAGTGAGAAGATGGCGGGGATTTTAAAACAGTTTAATATCGTCGGAATCCCTCTCTTAGTCGTCCTTCTTGGTCTTGTTGTCTGGATGCAGTGGCGAAAGCGACAAGAAAAAATTCGTCTACGATTTGAACAGGAGTAGAAAATGAAAGTAGGAAAATACACCCTCTCAAAAGAGATTCTTCTCGTTACACTTGTCATTATTATCGGTGTCGTTATCCTCCTTGTCAGAGGGTTCAGCGGTCGCCAAAAAACGTATTACGACTTCCCCAAACTCTCCCCCATCGAGAGAGACGCCCTCACTCGCCTTGTCTACACAAAAGAGGGCGAGCAGATAGAGCTAGACAAAGAGATGGAGCAATGGAAGATCGTAGAGATTGACCGTGAGGGTAGTCAAGAGGCTGTCGATAAGATCCTTGAGAGTTTAGTGGAGATGAAATTTCGTAGCATCTCCTCTAGAAACGGAGAGGATTCCCTCCCCCTCTTCGGATTAGAAGAGGAGTCGAGAGTCTCGGTAACTCTCTACGAAGGCGAGACAAAAGTTCGTGATTTTTGGTTGGGTTCAACACGAGACGGCTCTTACTCCGACGCCTACTTTATGTTACCAGGCGAAGAGATTGTCTACACCGTTTCAGGGATAACTCCAGATAGTTTTTTAGACGTGGACTCTCTGCGCAATCGAGAGATCCTCTCTTTTAATCGAGAAGATATCACCTCCATCTCCCTCTCTCTTAGTAAGCCACTTCAAGAGGAACTAGCGCTCTCAAAAGATACTTTCACTGCGATTAAGAGGGGAGAAGATTGGGTCATCGACGAAAAAATCACTCCGATGGCAACCCAGATAGGAGGATTACTCCCGACCCTAGAGTCTTTAAATGCGGAGTCTTTTTACTCAGACTCAGAACGGCTGAAACCCTTTACCCCCTCACTCACCGTTGAGCTAAAGAATCTAGCGGGAGAGAGTTTCCCTCTTAAGCTCTTTAAAGAGAACCAGCAAGAGGGTGAGAGTGAAGAGCCAGTGATTCGAGGCGAGACGACGCAATCCCCCGATCAGTTTAAATTGTCTCAGTACATCTACACCCGTTTTTTAGATACTCTGAAGGTTGAAGAAGAGACCCCACAAAGTTGACAGAGGAGAGTCTGCCCAGAAAAATAAGGGCAACTCCCCAACTTCTCTGTTACCGTGTTAAAAAAAGTCACAAAAATTTCTTGGGTATTTTCTAAAACTCTTTAGAGACACCTTTAATTCCTACCTAGAAACGATTTGATCAAAAAAAGAGTCCCCCTTGTTTGGGTGGGACTCTTTTTTGATCTAGGTATAAAACTGGTATAAAAAGTTGTTGGGACGTATTGAAACTCGAATATAATTAGCCGAGCGAACTTTAACCTTGTGGAGATTGTTGTTGTTCAACAGGAGTGTTCGCCAACGCCCGATCTCTATTAATAGCGGAGAAGAGTTTTAACTCTTCGGTATTGAAAATAGCTTTTATATCGAGGATCGATATAAACTCTTTCTTCTCCCCTTTAACAATTCCGACAATGTAGTCGTTATCGATTTGATCAAGACGCTTGGGAGAGTTTAAGATCTCCTTTGCGTCGATTTCAACGACTTTGAGAACGTTATCGATCTGTAGAGCTAAGTAGGTATCTTCGACCATAACGACGAGAAAGAGAATCGTCTCTTCGTCTTCTCTACGATCTTGAATATAAAATCTCGTGTAAGGATCAACGAGGGGTATTAACACCCCTCTCAAGTCTATCAGCCCTGAGATCGATTCGGGCATATTATCCAAGTTTAAGACATTACTCTCTTCGCTGATCTCTTTGACAGACATTATATCTATGGCGTAGCAGACATCGTTAATAAGAAAGGTTATGACCTGCATTGTGACAACTCTCCTTCCCTCGTAAGGGATTTTTAAGGTACCGACTCCGGCCCCTCAATCTTGATATACACCGATATATTTAAGAATTCCGTCTAAACGAAGAACTCGAAATCGTAAAATTTGAGACTAACGGACGGAAAAGAGTCAACTCTTCTCCGTCGTGACCTCTCTAGATAATCGGTAAATTTGTTCCTCTTCTAAACCTTTGTAGAAAAACTCCTCTACAAGATCTAAAAGAAGAGAGAAAAATACAAGAAATCAAAGTATTTCTCTCTTAAAAAAATATTTTTTGAACGAAGTTAGAAGAGATCTCAAAAGATCTTTAAGAAGCGCAACCACAACTTTTGCCAGAATCACCGTCGCCACCGCAGCCACAGCCACCTTCGCTAGAACCTTCTCCACCGCACCCGCAACCACCTTCGCCAGAACCTTTTCCACCGCAGCCACAGCCTCCTTCTCCAGAACCTTCGCCTCCGCAGCCACAGCCGCCTCCGCCGGAACCTTCGCCACCGCAGCCACAACCGCCTCCGCCGGAACCTTCGCCGCCACAGCCACAGCCTCCTCCGCTAGAACCTTTGTTGCTCGCTCTCATATCTTTTTCAAGCGTCGCAGGAGGAAACGTCTCTTTTCCCAAAATAACTCCAGTTCCCTTCTCTGTGTGAGAAAACCAGTAGCAAGTAACTCCACCCGCTTTCACCTCACCGACTGTCATGGGAAGACTTCCGCTCTTTAAATAGACAACATCACCACTATTTAGTGTTTCTTTCATTTAATCCCTCCTCAAGGGTCTTTTCTTAATAACCGATCTCTTTATAGAATGCACCCCACGAAAATTTTGAGGTACCGAGATCCCCTTATGGAACCTCTAATATGGTCTTTCTAAAAAAACTCTTTTCCATTTCTAACTCGTCTGTCATCTCTTAGCGTACCAAAAGATTCCTTCGTTATCGGTTGAAATAGAGTCTTTAAAGATACTCCCTATGAAAAAAGAAGATCGCCGTAACATGATAATAACTCATTCCCTTGATCTTTCAAGATACTCTCAGTTAAAACCTTTCCTAATTGAACCCCTTCCTGATCAAATGAGTTCAAATTCCATAATAATCCTTGAAACATAACTTTGTTTTCAAAATGCCCCAAGAGAAGACCGAGTTCTCTCGCTCCCAACTGATCTCCTAAAATAAGGGAGAGTGGTCGCCCCCCCTCAAAATCTTTGTTTCTATCCTGTGAGTTTGGTTCTCCTTGAGAGAATGCGACCATTTGAGCGATTAGGTTAGCGTTTAACTTCTTCTGACTCGTACTTCCTTGGTACTCTAGATCCGTTTGCCGCTGCGATCTCTTAAAACCGATAAACTGAAGCGACTGAACCTCGGTGCCTTGGTGCAAGAGTTGGTAGAACGAGTGCTGACCATTGGTTCCTGGCTCTCCCCAGACGAGGGGACCGGTTTGATACGAGAGAAGCTCTCCTCCTCGGTTGACCCTCTTCCCGTTACTCTCCATATCGAGTTGTTGTAAGTGGGCGGGAAAGCGAGAGAGAGCGTTACTATACGGCAAGACAACCGTTGAGGGAATCTTGAGAACGTTTCTCTCGTAGACTCCGATAAGAGCGTCGAGAAGGGCTGGGTTTTCCCAGATGTTAGCGTTTAAACTCTGCTTATCAGAACAGGCCGCCCCCTCCAAAAACTGAGAAAAGAGAGGGAATCCAAAGGCGAGGGAGAGGACGACTCCTCCCACAGCACTCGTAGAGGAGTACCGCCCACCGATAAAATCATCGATAAAAAAGGTCTCTAAAAAATCCTTTGACTGAGCGAGAGGACTCGTAGCGGAGGTAACGGCGACGATCTGTTTAGTTAGATCGACTCCCTTCTTCTTGGCGTACTCTTGGACGAAGTAGAGGTTGGTTAGCGTCTCTTGCGTCGTTCCGCTCTTGCTAACAAGGATAAAAAGAGTCGACTCGATCTCTATGTCATCTAACATAGCACTAATATCATCGGGGTCTACGTTCGAGACGAAGTGCCCTTGAAGCTTCGCGGGGGCGACGTTTTTGAGCGCCAAGTAGAGAGCTCTCGGTCCTAGATCGGAGCCACCGATTCCGATTTGAACCACGTTCTTAAACGGTTTTCCCGTCGAACTAACCCTCTTTCCGCTGTGTACTTCCTGAGTAAATTTCTCTATCTTGCTTGCGACTGAACGGTAAAAATCTCCCAAATTCTTTCCGTCGTGGAGAACGTCGCCCGCCTGCTGTCCACGAGTTAGATGGTGTAGAACCATCCGATTCTCTCCCGTGTTGTAGAAACTACCCTCTAAAATCTCTCTGTACTTAGGGATGACCTGTTGTTCGTCGGCGAGACCTTGCAGGGTGGTCAGTATCTCTTTGTCGACCTTTTTCGTTGCAAAGTGGTAGGTGAGTCCCCCCTCCATAGGAAGTTGATACTCCTGAATTCGTTGCGGAGTCAAAACTTTTTTGAGATCGACGCTCTTTGACTTTTGTAATTTTTTAAAACCCTCTGTTTTATCCAGATTTTTAAATTGAATTTCCATTATATCTCTTCCTTTAATCAATATCTTGTCATCCATACCTTGATGAACCGCATTCAAGAGTTAGGCGATAAAAGTAGTCTTTAACTCGGCCCCTATCCCTAAAGGGTACCTCTAAAAAGAGATTCCCTCTGGAATATTCTCTCTTTCGCAGAATTCTATCCATCATACTAATTCGAGACGATTTGCAAAACCGAAAGAGGAACAATTTTAGATTTTCGAAGAGTAACTCCCCCCAACTCGGGAAATGCCCTTTCTTGACAAGAAATCTTAAGAGGGTACATTGGAGGGAATGAAACAGACAAAAGAGTACCGATTACTCCATCTCATTATTTTTATCTGGGGAACAACGGCTATTTTAGGCAAAGAGATCTCTCTCGATTCGATACAACTCGTCTGGTTTCGCCTCCTCATCGCCGCCGTCTTTCTCTTCGTTTACGCCCTTTTAACCAAGAAGTTAGAGAAGATCTCAAGAAGAGAGATCTTAATAAGTCTTCTCACGGGGGGACTCATCGGACTCCACTGGGTCGCCTTTTTTGCCAGTATTAAGTTAAGCTCCGTCTCAATCGGTCTAACGATGCTCTCCTCGGGGGCTCTCTTTACCTCACTGATTGAGCCTCTCATTTTCCATCGAAAGATCCGGTACAGTGAGTCACTTTTGAGCCTTCTTATCGTCGCAGGAATTGCGATTATTTTCGGTGTTGAGAGGGGATACTCTCTCGCCATCGGGATCGGTCTCTTCGCCGCAGCGGTTGTCTCCCTTTTTACGACCCTCAACGGAAAATTTATAAGAGCTGGATACCCCCTTTTTGCTCTAACCGCCTACGAATTTCTCGGGGCTTTTCTGCTCGTCTCACTTCTTCTCTTCGGGCTACCCCTCTTTAGTGACTACGAACTACCGACTTTTATTATCTCTGGACGTGATTGGTTTTTACTCGCTATCTTGGGTATCATCTGTACCGACTTTACCGTGATAACGCAGAACTACATCATGCGAAAAATATCTCCCTTTACGGCGATGCTCTACCTAAACTTAGAACCGCTCTACGGTATCTTCTTCGCACTAATTCTCTACCGAGAGAAGGAGATTATGAGTGGTGGATTTTACTTGGGAGCCGCCTGTATTCTCTTGGCTATCTTTCTGGAGAGCTACCTAAAGGGGAAGACAAAAGAGGTAAACCCTCCCCCGATAATTCTTGACTAGGTCTCAAAGAGAGGCGAGGAGTGGTAAAGAGGTGCGTTAGGGTACCCTTTATTGGTCGAGAGTGCGAAGAGGCGATGACGAGAGAAAAGCTCTTACTCGAGCTTTTCTAAAATCGACTTTTGAGAGGTGGTTTTGTGAAAGTTAGAAATTATATCCTCTTGTTGCTCGGGCTATTCTTTCTTTCGCTGCTCCCTGTTGTCTATTTTCTCTCTCTTATCGATTCCTTTACCGATATCGTTGTTAATATCGTCGCCATTTTACTCCTGCTCTCTCTCCTTGTGTACTCTTACTGGTTTCAGTTTAGATTTTTAGCTAAAATCACCTGCCCAAACTGTCAAAAATCTATTGTTTTCAGAAAGGGTCTTAGGACGTATCTCTCAATCAATCGGTGTCGTTTTTGTAAAACGTCTTTCGATGTAAAGAGGACAAAAAAAGAGAGTTCAGAATAAGAGAATGAGATTCTCCTCTCTTCCAGCTACCATCTTACTCGACCAACTGGCTTACTCACCAACTGGCTTACTCGACCAACTGCAAAAGAACCCCTTGATAACCTTCCAATCTCTCGGGAATAAAGGGGACACTCTCACTTGTTGAGAATAAGAGTTCTCCTTCACCGAGCTTTCCAATCGAGTGTTTTCGTCTAGAAAAGTTCAAGATAATCCGTATTTTTTCTCCCTGAAACTCCCGCTCATAAGCGAGTACGTGGGGAGAGGGCGACGGTAAAAGATGGAGTCCGCCTTGTGACAACGAATCCCTCTCTTGACGTAGATGGAGTAACTTTCTAGCAAAGTGATAGAGGGAGTTTTTGTCTGTTTCTTGAGACGCGAGGCTCAAACTCTTCTGGTAGAGAGGAAGCCACGTCACTTCATTTCTACTAAATCCAGCTGAAAGCGTCGTGTCCCACAAAAAGGGAGTCCGTGCGTTATCCCGATTCAACTCTCCGTTAAAGTAGTGATTGACGATATGAAAGAGAAAGAGAGGAAGTTTCCGATACAGAAAGGCGACGTGATCCAGACTCTCTCGGCGTGGCAATCTCGCCTGCCTCATCCCTATCTCTTCGCCTTGGTAAATGACAGGGAGAGCTCGTACCGTCAGTTGAAATAAGAGGGCGATTTTATAACGACTCTCGCTATTTTTCAGTTTCGAGAGATATCTAATTCTATCGTGATTGGAGAAGGCGAGAGAGACTTGGTGCGGTGAGGCGAACGTCTCCTCTAACTCTTGGAGGAGAGAGCGAAAACTCGACCCTCTAAATCCGACCTCCGCTGCCTTAAAGTAGAAGACGGAGTGCAGACCTCTCGAGTTTTTTCCACCCAAAAATTTATTGACCGTTAGAGCGTCTCCAAAGACCTCCCCCAATAAAAATGGCTTATGCTCAAAGCGGTCTACAAAAGATCGCAGCTCGGCGGCGAACTCAAAGACTTCCTCTCGGTTTCTCGTCATTTCAAACGAACGGAAAAAGAGTCCTTTGTAATCTCTCCCCGAAAATTGGTTGATCAAGGGATTGTCTCGAAAATTTTTCTCTTTGAAGAGTGCCCCGATGATATCGAGTCGAAAGCCGTCAACTCCTCTCTTTAAATACCTTTGCATCACGGCGAACATCGCCTCTTTGACTTCGGGGTTGCGCCAATTTAGATCTGGTTGAAACGAGAAGAAACTGGCAAAGTAGTATTCACCACTCACGTCGTCGTAGACCCAACCTCGCCGATTCAGATGGTTGACCCAGTTATTGGGGGCGTGAGGTTTGGCGGAAAATTTACCGTGAAATTTACTGCGATTTTTACGGGGTTGGTGCCAGATATACCAATCTCGCTTCGGGTTATCGAGCGACGAGCGTGACTCTTTGAACCATGCGTGTTGATCGCTGGTATGATTTAGTACCATGTCAAGAATAATCTTTAGGCCTCTTTTGTGGCTCTCGTCTATCAGTTGTTCAAACTCTTCTTGGGTGCCGTAGACGGGATCTATCTCGTCGTAATTACTGATATCATAACCAAAATCTCGCTGGGGACTTTCAAAGAAAGGGGAGATCCACACCGCTGTAAATCCCGTCTCTTTGATATAGTCAAGCTTGGAGATTAGGCCTTTTAAGTCACCTACTCCATCACCACTGCTATCAAAAAAAGATCTCGGGTAGACCTGATAGAGAACCTCTTTTTTCCACCACTCCTCATCTCTTACCATCGATAGAAAGCTCTCCTCTTTGTCTCACTTCGCATTTTGATCATTTCGCACGAGGATATCAGATATTTGCCTATTTTCTTAACAATCTTCTATAATTGTTTAACAATCTCCTGTAATTTTA
>CAZATZ010000008.1:1324-17880 GCA_964488175.1 uncultured Spirochaetales bacterium | reverse complement strand
AAAAACCCTTTTTCAGTTCTAACTCGATCTTTTCTGTCAATTCAGCGTCACTGAATACTCATTTAGCCCCGTGGTAAACATTGGCGAAACTCCGTTTTCAACTCATTGACTGAAGAAAAAATATCTTCGTTATTCTCTGAAATCGACGTTTTAGATTCAAAAAATTTAACTGTTCGGAAAAATGATTTCTAGAAATTTGTTCCTAGGCGGTGAAATATAATCGGTGAAGAGTCACGCTCTTTTTGAATCACTCTTGTGGATTCCTCTTGTGGGCTATCCCTTCTCGACCGATTTTGAAAAAACTTTAAACTTTTCTTCGGATTTCGTTAAGGGAAGAGAAAAAAAGACGAAAAGGAGAGAGGAGAGTCTTTTATTGTACCTCAACAAGAGGATCTGAAGACTCTACTAAGTGACGAGAACCGAGAAAATTTTGAAACTCGGAACTCGGAACGCTGGATAGTTAAAAGATCTGATTTTCAGTCTCAGGGTTCAAGAGGGGTTTTATCATGTTAGGAAATAGTAGTTTTAATCGGTCGGTTGATCTTCTTCATCGTGGAATGAACGTGGCGTGGATGCGTCAGGATGTGATTTCCAATAATTTAGCGAATGCTGAGGTTCCTAATTTTAAGGCTCAATCGGTGAGCTACGAATCTTTTCTCAGACGTGCGATTGATTCGGAGAAGCAGCCTTGGTTTAGTCAAAATCTAACGAATGAAAAACACATTCAGGCTCGTAGACCGACCGACTATCGAACGATTCGTCCTCGAGTAACGACCGACTACCTTTCGACGATGAAGAATAATGGAAACAACGTCGATGTCGAGAAAGAGACGCTACACTTGGTCAAGAATCAGATGAGTTATGAGTTGATGACTCAGGCGATTAATCATAAGTTTCGAATGGTCAAGAGCGTTTTTGCTTAATCAGTTTGATTTAATAGGAGAAGAGGCGGTACCCCTTCCTTAAGAGAGCGATTGAGAGTGAGTGGACTGTTGTGGGAGAGAGAACCCGCACAGAGAGAGGAGATTAGAAAATGGGTATGTTTCAGGCGATTAATACAGCTAGTAGTGGTTTGACGGTCGAACGGTTGAAGCTCGATGTTATCTCAAATAACATCGCCAACGCTGAGACGACTCGAACCGAGGAGGGCGGAACGTTTCGACGAAGTCGTGTTCTGTTGGCTCCACGAGAGGCGAAACTGACGTGGAGAAGTCCTCTGGTTCCTCAATCGATGAATGAGAAGATAGGGACAGGGGTTGATGCGGTTAAGATTCAAAAAGATATGGATACCATTCTAAAGCTGCGTTATGAACCGACTCACCCCGATGCGGCGAAGAGTGGACCTCAGAAGGGTTATGTCGCCTACCCGAATGTGAATGTGGTCGATGAGATGGTCGATATGATCTCGGCGAGTCGTGCTTATGAGGCCAATTCGGCTGTGATTGAAGGCTCTAAGGCGATGTTTAGAAAATCGTTAGAGATTGGACGTTAGGAGAGTAGAGAATGGATATACAGACAATTAGTCGAGGGATTTTAGAGCCCTCTGAGGTGAATGGAAATGAGGTTCTTCTCAAAAAGAGTCTACCAAAGCATTTAACCAAGGATGGTTCGATAACTCCCTTTGATCAAGGAGATCGGAATTTTGCCGATTTACTCGTCTTTGATTCTCTTAAAGAGGTTAGCGATTCTCAAAATAAAGCCTCCGATCTGATGCAGCTAGCTGCTATCGATCCAAGTTCTGTAAATAGTGAAGATGTGACCATTGCGATGGCACAGGCGGAGTTATCTTTGGGGATGACCAAGGCGGTCGTCGATAGAGCGATTCGTGCGTACCAAGAGATACTGAGTTTTCGTTAAAAAAATCCTAGCTCAAAATAGACTTCTCCCTCGTTTTTAAACGGAGTGATCCTACCGAGGGTTGCTCCGTTTTTTTTAGAGAGAACGTGTCAAAATTTTAGAGAGATTTAAGAGAGGTATTTTGTTCAATACCTAGAAAAGAGTGATAAGTAACCCCTTCAGAACGGATTTTTGAGGGTAATATCTCAAGGATGATTGAATATTTTTTTTCAAAGGTTTAAATTTGTATCGGCGTGCTGTGAGAGAAGGATTTTCCTCAGGGGAACTCTTACCGAAAAAGTACGTTAGGTCTGATATCTAAACCATATTCAAACGACGAAGGTCATAAAATTAAGAGAGATAGTTTCATCTAAGCGAAGGAGGGTGTCAGAGGTCTGCGAACCACTCCCCCTACTCCGCTTATTTCGAAAAGTATCTCTGAGTCTAGATAGAGTTAAAGTTTGGAAATTAAACGCTGATTAGGAGCCTCTTTGCCTTAAAAAGCGGAGAAATTTCGAGTTTTCTGCTCCTTTGAGTTTTGTGTAGGACAGAGATTTATCACTATAAATTCTTTTTATCGTAGACTCAACTCAAAAAATGGTTAAAAATTTTCTTTGACTTTTTTTTAATTTTTTGTGACCCACTGAAGGAGTATCAAGGATGGACAATTTTGTTATCCGTTTTGGCATAGGCATGCGTGATAAATGGAGTCTATGGAGTTTAAAGCAGCGTATCTTCTTTTCATCCATCATTGTTGTGGTGACGGCTGTCATTATTATCTCACTCTCGATTACGACGAAGAGTGGGCGTGTCTTACTCTTTAGCTCTCCCATCACTGATGAAACCGTGTATTCTAATATTCTCTTTAAGTTGGATGAGGTCTCGATCAAAGCAACGGGGACGACGGCGGGAATGATCTACGTTCAAAACGAACCGATAGCTCGTCGAGCGCGTGCGATTCTTTTTCGTGAAAACCTCGTTCCTGATACGCTGGATCCGTGGAGTATTTTTGATACGGAGCGGTGGACTCAGACCGAGTTCGATAACGACGTGGATCTCAGAAGGGTGTTGACGAGAAATCTTCAGCAACACATCGAGGCTCTCGATGACGTCGATCAGGCGAGGGTGACTCTCGATCTACCGAAAAAAGAACTCTTTAGCGAGGATCAGACTCCCAAGACCGTTTCAATCGTGGTCACGGCTAAGCCGGGGAGTGATTTTAATGAGAGTCGAGCAAAGATCAAGGGATTGCAGAGCATGGTTGTCTCCGCCATCACTGGTCTGCTCCCAGAAAATGTTACGATTATCAGTAATGAAGGTCTGATTCTAAATAAGTTCGATACCACTGCGCAACGTGGATTGGATCGTCTCGGGTTGGCCGAGAGAATGATACAGCAGAAGAAAGATCTAGAGGCGAAGTACCTACAAAAGATCTTCGCCTCCCTCGAGCGAGTCTTTCCAGATCGCGTTGAGATCGTCAATATGGATATCGATCTGACCTTCGACGAAGATAAGGTTGAAGAGCAGGAGATAACCCCTATCGAGCTGACGCCCGATAATCCGACGACTCCGTATAGTGAGCGTGAGGTCATTAAAAATGTTGCGATCGGTGAGTATGGGTTGAGTGAAAATTATACGGGAACCGGTTTTAGTCCCGAGGGGCCAGCTGGTCAGGAGGGGCAGGTTCCTCCCCAGTACAAGGATTTGCAGAACGTCAACGGAAAGTACGCTCGTGAAGAGGCGACAACCAATTATGAGATCAACCGGAAGAATACGACATCGAGTAAGAATCCTTTCCAGATAAATAAGGTCTCGATGGCGGTGGTTCTCGATGGTGTATGGGCAAAAGAGAAGGATGCCAACGGACTTTTTATTGTCGAAAATGGAGCGATCAAGAGAGAGTATAAGGAGGTATCTCCTGAGAATTTAGCTGAGGTTCGCTCCCTCATCGAATCGGCGATAGGATTTGACTTGATTCGAAAAGATCAGGTTACCGTTAGCAACATTCCCTTCGACCGTTCCCTGCAGTTTTTAGCGGAGGATACTGAGTATTTGAAACTGCTGGCACGTCGAAGATTAATTCTCTTAATTTCGAGTCTCTTTGTCGGCTCTATCGCTATTCTCACCGTTGTTCGTGCCATCTTGCTCGAGCGTGAGAGACGAAGACGTCTCCGTGAAGAGGAGTTGGCTCGTCAGCAGGCGTTGGCACGAGAGTCCGCTTTGAGAAATATCAATACCGACTTGGCGTATGAGATGGGTAGTTACGAGAGCAAGACAGACGAACTCGTTGATCAAGCCTCCGCTTTTGTTCGAGAGGACGCTGAGGGAGCTGCCAATCTGGTAAGGACGTGGTTGAAGGATGATAGTTCTCCAGAGGATTCCTAAGAGTGGGCTGACGAGGGTCGAATTAAAAGTGTCTTTAAGGATGTTTTGTGAGAGAGAGATTGATAGAAGGGTACCTCTAAAGACTCGGTTTTAGCGAGTGAAAAGAGTTTTAAGCGGTATCCTTTAAAAAAGGATTTTCAAAAAGAGTCCTTAGCCAAAGGGAGAAGAGAGTATGGCTGATACAGATGACGGAGCAGCGGGTGTTGAAGGTGCGGCACCTCAAACCGTTTTAACGGGGAAACGAAAAGCGGCGATTCTCTTTATCTGTTTAGGAACGGAGCTGGCATCTGAGGTATTTAAGTACCTCAAACCCGAAGAGATAGAGGCGATTTCTTTTGAAATAGCTCGATTAGAGACGATCGAGCCAGAAATGAAAGAGGCGGTTTTACGCGAATTCCAAGAGATGATGATGGCACAAGATTTCATCATCTCTGGTGGAATCGATTATGCGAGAGATCTTCTTACGCAGGCGATGGGTGAGAATAAAGCTCGAGACATTATCGCGCGTTTGACGACGGCCCAAAAAGCACGACCCTTTGAATTCATTCGCTCATTTGACTCCGTTCACCTGATGAACTTCCTTGTGCAGGAACACCCACAAACAATCGCCCTGATCCTTGCTTATTTGCCTCCGACAAAGGCGGCGGAGACGATGGCTCAGTTGCCCGAAGAGAAGCAGGCGGATGTTGCGAAAAGGATTGCGACGATGGAGCGAACCTCACCGGAGGTTCTGCGTGAGGTTGAGCGAGTTTTGGAGAAGAAACTCTCCGCTCTCTCACAAGAGGGATTCAGTGAGGCGGGAGGTATTCAGAGTCTCGTCGATCTCTTGAACAAGGCGGATAGAACGACCGAGAGGACGATTTTGGAGACCCTTGAAGATGAGGATCCCGAACTGGCTGAAGAGATCAAGAAACGAATGCTTCTCTTCGAAGACATTGTTATGCTCGATGATCCATCGATTCAGATTTTAATGCGAAATGTGGATCCTTCCGATCTCGGTAAGGCGTTGAAAGGGGTCGACGGTACTGTCCAAGATAAGATCTTTAACAATATGTCTAAGCGAGCGGCTACATTAATGCAAGAGGATATGGAGTTTATGGGTCCCCTTCGACGAAAAGACGTAGAAGAGGTTCAGCAGCAGATTGTCGGTGTAATCCGTATGCTTGAAGAGAAGGGTGAGATCGTTATTTCACGTTCTGATGAAGCTGAGATGTTGGAGTAAGAGATGCCAAAATATTTTTTCAAGAAGGATGAGGTTTTGGAGGTTCCCGACTCGAAGTATGAGTTAGAGGGATTTTTAAAAAGTATCGATGAAGAAGAGGACGATTTTAACGTCTATAAAGGCCCAACCATTGATGAGTTAGAGGCGGTGGCGAATAACTTTCGGCGGGAATTTGAGAACGAGAAAAAGTCACTTTTAACACGCCGAGAGCAGGAGGCGCAGGAGATCGTACAGCGTGCCGATGAGGAGGCACGTGAAATTACGAGACAGATTCGTCTGCAAGTCGATACCGAGCGTGCGGAGTGGGATCAGATAAAACGACAGGAAAAAGAGGGGTGGGAATCTTATGTGGAGAGAGAGAAATCTCTCTTGCTAAAGGATAGAGAAGATACCTTAGCGAAAGCGTTTAAAGAGGGAGAAGCCGAGGGTAGAAAGCTAGGAATGGACGAGGTTTTAAAAAACTCCGAGGGGGTTATCTCTCGTCTTCACCACATCGTTGGAATGGTTTTAGATAAACGAAAGAGTATCTTCGCCTCGATTGAACCGCAGGTCGTGGAGCTTATTCTCTTTTCTGTGAGAAAGGTTGTCAAAGTCGTTACTAGTTCGACGAAAGAGGTTGTTCGAAGTAATGTTCTCGAAGCCCTTCAACGGGTCAAGGATAGTAGTGAGATTATTGTGCGGATCAACTCGAGCGATCTAGACTCTCTCGATGCGGTCAAAGATCAGATATATGAGAGAATGAATAAGAAAGATTTTCGTATCGTCGAAGATCACACCATCGATCCGGGAGGATGCATTGTTGATACCGATTTTGGTTCGATCGATGCGCGAATTTCAACTCAATTGCACGCTTTAGAGAGGGAGATTCAAGCCCTCTCTCCGATGGATGAGAGCGGAGAAAATCTATGACCTCAAGGTATTTTGATTTTTTGAATAAGTATCAGACGAGATTGAACGAGATCGAACCGATGCGTTATCAGGGAAAGATTAAACGGATAGAATCGGGTCTTCTCTACGCCAAGGGGCCGAAGTCGGTTATCGGAGAGCTATGCCAATTTTACGGACAAGATCAGAGGGAGTACTGGGGAGAAGTCGTTCTTGTCGACGAAGAGAAGGTCATGGTGATGCCGTACCAAGAGAGCGAAAGAGTCGAGCTGGGAAGTGATATCGTGGCGATGGGCGAACCGCTGGTAGTACCGGTGGGAAACGCTCTTCTTGGGCGGGTTCTTAACGGATTGGGGGAGCCGATTGACGGGCTAGGGGGGATCGCCGCCTCGGCTCATTATAGTGCCGATAGAATCCCTCCTCAAGCTCTTGATAGACGGTTGATTCGAGATAAGATAACGACGGGAATCAAGGCGATCGATACGTTTATTCCTTTAGGAAGAGGACAGCGAGTCGGTATCTTTGCTGGTAGTGGCGTGGGAAAATCAACGCTTCTTGGTATGATCGCTCGAAATTCCGATAGTGATGTCAATGTTATCGCTCTCATTGGAGAACGTGGACGAGAGGTTAGAGAATTTATAGAGAATGATCTCGGTCCTGAGGGGTTAAAGCGGAGTGTACTCGTCGTTGCCACTTCTGACATGCCCCCTCTTGCTCGATTGAAGGCGAGCCAGACAGCCTCTAGTATTGCGGAGTATTTTCGAGATCAAGGCAAAGATGTGATGTTGCTTTTTGATTCGATAACACGGTTGGCGATGGCACAGAGAGAGATAGGACTCTCTCTAGGAGAACCCCCTGCGAATCGAGGATACACCCCCTCGGTCTTCTCTCTTCTACCCAAGATCATGGAGCGAAGCGGGACGGGGAAGACGGGCAGTATTACCGGTCTCTACACCGTCCTCGTCGAGGGAGACGATCTAGACGAACCTATTTCTGATGCGGTGAGGGGAATCTTGGACGGGCATATCGTCTTAAGTCGCGACTTGGCGAATCGAGCGCACTTCCCAGCGATCGATGTTCTCGGGTCGATTTCAAGATTAGAAAAAGCGATTCTTACGGATGAAGAGAGCGAACTCTTAGCCACGTTACGACGGTATATGGCTGTCTATAAAGAGAAAGAGGATCTCATCAATATTGGTGCCTATGAGAGAGGAACCAACGCAGAGCTTGATAAGGCTATCGAACTCAATGAGGTGCTTACCCCCTTCTTAAAACAGAGAGTAAAAGAGAGCTTTGATATTGAAACCTCTCTGAGTGAGTTAATTGAGCTGGCACATCGAGTCTTGATCTCTGATGATGAAGGAGCGCATTAAGTCGATGAAAAAGTTTAAATTTTCTTTGGATGCGCTTTTGGCGTTACGAAAAAATCGAGAAGATGAGTGTTCTCGTCAACTGGGCTTGGCCTCTGCCGAGTGTGAAAAAGCACGAACAGGACTTCAGACGATTCAGAAAGATTTACTCTCCCTTCGGCAGGTCTCCGATCCAGGACAGAGAGAGTATAATAGCGGTCTTTTAGAGAAACGTGTCTATTTACGAAAAGAGCTGGTCAACGTTGAAACGATTCGCAAGCAGAAAGAGAGACTCTATCTTGATGCTCGAAAGGAGCGTGAGGTTCTCTCTCGGTTACGAGAGAAAAGAGAGAGCGAGTTTCTCCAATCCTATAAAAAGAAAGAGGAAGAGAGAATGAATGAGATAGGACAGACTCTCTTCCTTCGTCAAAGGCAGTCTTAAGTATGGCGAGTTTTAAAGCAAATATAGGTAAAATTATCGGTCTTCTTATTCTTCTCATCGTGATTTTATTTGGTACGGCCGTTCTCTTTAATTTTCTGGGTTTGATACGTCTCGATCTGTTGCAGAACAAGCTCGTCGGGAATCTTCTTGGAACGGCCAATACACAGGAGATCGTGACCGAGATTCCCCTAGGCGCTGCGGATCCTCTTTCGAGCTTGAGAGGCCAGAGAGATCTACAAAATATTCAGTTTCAATTTGAGGAGTTAGAGCGTCGAAAGGCGGAGTTGAATCAACGGGAAGTCGAGTTGGATTCTCGAGCAACCCTTTTAGGAGAGAAAGAAAAAAGTATCGAAGATCGCGACCTAGCCCTTAACCAACAGCAGAAAACGTACGATAATAGGAAGAAGAACCTCGAGCAAACGGCGACGTATTTGGAAGCGATGCCGCCAGCGAGTGCGGTTGATATCCTCAATGGAATGATGCCGTTGGAGGTGGTCGATCTCTTGCGTACCTCGGAGAGATTGGCGCTGGAGGGGGGACGACAGTCTCAGGTCGCTTTCTGGTTCTCTCTTATGCCAGCAGCAAGAGCCTCTGAGATCCAGTCCCTTATGACACAGGTTCCTGCGGGAGTGAATTAGAGGTAACAAAAAGAGACTCTCAAGGAGTTGAGAGAACTTGAAAATCGATTCTTCAAGGTATTTTTCAGGAAGAAACGATGTTGGGATAGAAAAGGAGTTTCTGTCCTAAAGAGAAGAGATGGTGTCAAAGCGTTTTTTTTGACAACTCTCTTTCTCGATAATTTGATGACAAGGATGTGATCTATGTTTAATCAGCAATCTATTTATTACCCACCAATGACGTCGAGAGATAGGAGTCCAAATTTTACTCCCTTCCCCTTGAACTCTTCTCCCAAAACCCAGAGTGATTCAAACCCTTTCACCTCCCCCACCTTCGATAGATCGGACTCTTTCCAGAAGTACCTAGAGAAGGCTGCCACCGATTCGAAAAAGACCCCTCCCGCCCAGACTATCTCTCACGAAAGAACGAGCTACACAGAGAAATCCGATGGACAGCCTCCCCGTTCGACCAAAGAACCCGAAAAGAGTTTAGATTCTGATGAAAGAGCTTTAGACTCCAAGGAGAGGGGTTTAGAGTCCAAAGAGAGAGGGACGAATGAGAAGAGTTCTTCCTCGACCGAGGTGAGTCATAACTCTTCTGCTTCCGATAAAGAGCGAGTCGTAGAGAAAAAAGGAAGTGAGCAAAACGCAACAGAGGGAAAAAAAGAGAAGATCTCTTTGAAAAAGAGAGGTGTTCACGACCAAGGTGAAAAATCTCTTCTCTCTGGACTCTCAAATAGAGAGAAGATAAAAAAAGATACGAGTGATGCCACGCAGAGAGAGAAGGCACTCGATGCGATCGAGAAAAAGGTAGATTTTCAGTCGAAGAAGAGTCGTATTCGAAATGACCAAGTCGAGCTATTAAAAAAGGAAGAGAGTCTCTCTAAGAAAGAGTCCTCGGATCTTTTCTTAAAAAACAAGTTGAATTCAAAGGCTCAGGAGGATATTTCCTCTGAAAAAGATCTTCTCGGGGAGAAAGAGGTGGTCTCCGCCGATCTCGAGACCGCCAACCTTAAAGAGGTTGTTGAACTAGTAGAGTCGTCCGACCCCCTCTCTTTAGAAGAGGGAGAGAACTCAGTTGAAAAAGGTGAAGAGGGCGAGGCAGGAGATATTAGTATTGAGTTTGAGAGTGTAGAAGAAGAGGGATTTTCCAAAAACGATCAGAGAGATTCTTCTTCGGACTCTCGTGAGCGTTCTATCGAGGTCATCGATAGACGTAGTGTAAAGGTAGAACCCTCGGTTTCTAGTCCAAATAAAGAGGAGTTCTCGACACTGATGGTTGACGGAACTTCAAAAAATGACAGAGGATTTGGTTCACCCCTCAACCGAACGGGGCAGAGAGGAGAACTCTCCCTTCAGGACGCAGCGGGTCGTCTCGACGACTTAATGCGAACAAAAGGAAATCGACAGCTGAGCGAAAAGATATCTTTCTTTTTACGAGATAATCAGCAGGGAGAGATCAAGCTCCATTTACGTCCCGATAATTTGGGTCAGGTTCGGATCCATCTCTCTCTCTTTGAGGGGGGAGTTAGTGGTCGGATCGTCGTTGAAAATGCGGCGGTACGACAAGTTTTTTTAACGCATTTATCGCAAATTGAGGAAAATTTACAAGCGAGTGGGTTCCAAACTGCGGGCCTTGATGTGGCACTAGGTCAAGAAGGTGATAAAAAAGAGGGGGATACCTCTAATCAAAAATTCAAAAATAGTCGAGAAAGAGGGGAGGGAAGGGTAATAAGCGATCAAAAAGAGCGAGTTGCCAATCGTTACGAGAATGGAATGGAGAGCCAACTCTCCCTTTATGCCTAAAAACTCGACAAAAACCATTTTGAGAGACTTCGTAAGAGATCTCGTGGCTAGAGGGTAAAGGCTTCGTCTAGGGTAATTTAAATTTTTTTAAAGATACCTCTAATTAGAGCAAGGAGAATCGTATGGAAATTAACTCAATCGCAGCCGATTTGGTTAAAAATAGCGCAAGAGATCAGTTGAGTGGGATTCGTAAAATGAATGTCTCAAACATGGTCGACTCCTTCAATAAAACTCTTCCGAAAGAGAGTCGTGAGACGGGAGGAGAGTTGGGTAAAAATGACTTCTTGGAGATTTTGATCACTCAGTTACAGAATCAGGATCCGACCAAGCCGATGGAGGATAAACAGTTTATCTCACAGATGGCTGAGTTCTCCTCGCTGGAGCAGATGCAGAACTTGAATACGAGTTTTGAATCGGTCGGCCGAGAACTAGGGATGTTAAATAATGCTCAAATCAGCTCTTTGTTGGGGCGAAGCGTTGAGATAAATACAGCTGGGGGATCGAGCACAAAGGCGGCGGGAGTCGTTTCAGCCATCCAAGTGGGAGATAATCCTCAGGTAGAGGTCAATGGTAAGTACTACAACTACTCAGATGTGAGAAAGATTTTAAAATAATAAAATTTGAAAGAATAAAAAAAGAATTCAGATGAAATTCTTTTGGAAAAGAGTCATTACGGATGGACTCTTCGAGAGAGCAAGGAGTTAGCCTTATGATGAGGTCATTATACGCCGGAGTCTCCGGTTTACAAAACCACCAGACTCGAATGGATGTTATTGGTAATAATATTGCGAATGTAAATACAGACGGCTTCAAAAAAGGTCGTGTTCAGTTTCAAGATCTTATTTCACAGACGGCGGGAAGTCCCAGTCGTCCCAATGAGCGAGTCGGTGGTATCAACCCCAAACAGGTTGGGCTTGGTGTTAAAATCGCTACGATCGATACGATTCAGACTCAAGGGAGTGTCAAAACCACGGGAGTTAAGAGCGATTTAGCCCTCTTGGGTGAGGGGTTCTTTATGTTGAAGAATGGAGAGAAACTTCTCCATTCTCGATACGGTGGATTTACTCTCGACAAAGATGGCACTCTTGTCACCGCCTCTAACGGTTTTAAAGTTCAGGGCTGGACGGCACAAGAGGTGAATGGAGAGCCGACGGTTCAACCGGCCTCTGATCCTGGAGATTTAGTGATCCCTGTTGGAGGAAAAGAACCTCCTAAGGAGACGAGCGAGGTTCGATTTGCGAGTAACTTGGATAAGAGTGCGAAGGATGAAGACACGTGGTTAATAGATAAGACGATCTACGACTCGTTCGGTGCCAAACACACTCTGAGTCTGACCTATCAAAAAGTTCCTGGAGTCCAAAATCAGTGGACTGGAACGGTTCAGATCGATGGTGAAGATCCCGTTGGAACGAACGCTACGGTCGATATCGGAGGTAACGGAAACAATACCAATACCTTCACGGTGAACTTCGATAATAGCGGATCTCTTCAGTCGCTGGTTGATCCCCAAGGGGATACGATCAATCAAGATGAACTCTTGATTCAGGTCTCTTACGATGTTTTGGGAACTAATCCTGGAGCGGGAGGAGCGCCTCAGCAACAGACGATTGATCTTCGTATCGGAGCGGTTGGTGATATGAGTGAGAGTTCGACTCAAGCCGCTGACGCCTTCTCAAATAAGGCGATCGAACAGAATGGATACGGGTTAGGGTATTTACAAGATTATAGTATTAACACCGAGGGAGAGATTCGCGGTGTCTATACAAACGGTGTCAATAAATTACTCGGAAAGATAGCCCTCTCTCGATTTACCAATCCAGGAGGATTGGAGAAGGTCGGTGGAACTCTCTTTCAGCAGAGCATAAACTCCGGAGAGGCTCGTATTGGAGAGTCTGGAGTCGCTGGATACGCCGTCATGCAAGAGGGTGCGTTAGAGATGAGTAACGTCGACCTTACCACTGAGTTTACCGATATGATCGTGACTCAGCGAGGTTTTCAGGCGAATAGTAAGACGATTCAGACCTCCGATCAGCTGTTGCAAGAGATCTTGACCTTAAAACGATAATTGATTTTTGGGTACCTCTAAAAAATCGAGTTAGAAATGTAAAAGAGTTTTTTAGAGGTGTCCTTGAGTTAAGTAAAAAGGCTTGGAACTTTTAACATCATGTAGGAGAAGAGGGGGTATGATCTCAGTTACTTTGTTAGGAAAACATGGTGAACGTATTTATATCAATCCGCACCAGATAGAGATGGTGACAGAGAGACCAGATACAACAATAGGCATGGTTTCGGGAAAGAAGTACGTCGTCAGTGACTCTGTTAAAGATATTTATATTCGTATCGTAAAGTATCGCAGACAACTTGGTATTAACGGACAAGAAGAGTAGGTCTAGGGAGTAGATAATGGATTTAGCAACAGTTATCGGTTTGGTCGGAGGAATTGTCCTTCAGGTACTTACAATTGCCTTGTCGGGAAATCCGTTTGCCCTCTTTATTAGTGCGTCCTCGGCGGTCGGAGTTATTCTTGGTTCTTTTGCCGCACTTCTCATGGCATCTCCCATGTCTCGGCTAAAAGATATCTCCAAATATTTTAAACTCGTGTTTAATGTCCCCACAGCAAACAAGCAGCAGCTCATTGCTCAGTTGGTCAACCTATCGACGAGTGCAAGGCGTCACGGAATTCTCTCCTTGGACGATGCGGTGGGGGATATCGATGATGAGTTCTTGCAACTGGGTCTGAGGCTCTGCGTTGACGGAATAGAGCCTGATGTCATCGAGGCGGCCTTGTACGGAAAGTTGGATCAGCTCGAGGCGAGGCACCAGATAGGAAACGATTTCTTTAGTAACTGGGCCTCCTACGCCCCAGGTTTTGGAATGATCGGAACTCTTTTGGGGTTGATAGGGATGTTAGCGAACCTAGAAGATACGGCCTCTCTGGGACCGAATATGTCTCTTGCGCTGATTACTACCCTTTACGGTAGTATGTTTGCCAATATGATACTGACTCCGATTGCTCAAAAATTGGGAGATCTTCACAACGACGAAATGTTAATGAAAGAGTTGATGTTACAAGGAATTAAATCTATCCAGGCGGGAGATAATCCACGTATTCTCGAACAGAAGTTATACGCTCTTGTTCGTCCCGAAGATCGTCCCGCCTCACTCGAATAGGGGTCATATAGAATGGCAGAAAGATCGAAAAAGAAAAAGTGTCCTCCCGTTGGTCTTGACGAATGGATGGGAACATACGGAGATATGGTTACCCTTCTTCTCGTCTTTTTTGTTATTTTGGCCAACCCAAAGGTCGAGGAAGGGATTAAGTTAAAAATTGTCGGAATCGAACTGGCTGGGTTTGGGCCTATTACGGGGGGAAATACCCTCTCAAAAGCGAAGGTAATTGAGGCTGGAAGTAATTTCCGATCCCTTCAAACCCCGACCGTTCAACAGGAACAACGACTCTCTCAGGTAGAAGAGACCTTTAAAAATGTTCTGCAGAAAGAGATTCGTGACGGTAGTGTGACTGTGCAGATCACCCAGCGAGGTCTTACCGTCTCACTTGCGGCGGACGCCTTTTTTCCTATCGCGAGTGCCAGATTGAGGATCGAACGAGCGAGGGGGACTTTAAATAGTCTGGCGATGCTTTTAACGAGTGACGCCGTCTCTGAGAGACCGGTGAAGATTGAGGGGTATACTGACAAAGAACCCACAGATCCCGAAGGTCCTTGGCCGACGAACTGGGAACTTTCGACCGATCGAGGGACAAACGTCTTGCACTACCTCTCCGCTCTAGGCGTTCCTGAAACCCGTTTTGAGGTCTCTGGATTTGGTTCGACGCGACTCAAAAGAGAGGAGCTTACAGCCGAAGATACCGCCGCCAATCGACGAGTTGATATTGTGATTTTAAGCGAAGGAAATCTGTAGAAAATCCGTTATTAATCGCTCTTCAATCGCTTTAGAGGTACCCTTTATTTAGATGTTTGGTTGAGATTGACCTATCTATTTACTCTAGATTTTTTTTGAATTAATCGTTTGAATTGATCTTTTGAAAAAGAGTTCTGATCCGTCGAAAAATCCCACATCCCAACCATTTTTAGTTTTCAACCTCTTGTTTTAATCCGGTAAACGGGGTAGTAAGAGATGAGATCTCCCCACGGGTTTAGTCACATCTCCCCATTTCTGTCCTCTTTGTTCCCAAGATATCGTGTTTAGTTTTGACAAAAACCTTTACCACCAATTTTTTTATTTTATAATGGAATGGCTTTTAAATCTCTAAATCGATGAATCGGGGGGTCTTAAACTCTCTCTGTTTGGCTTTGTGCTTTAAGCGAGCTAATCATCTGTGTGTTTAGGTGACCTCTAAAGATTTTGAAAGGATTCCACAGGACTCCAAGGTAGTTTGTTATGGCTGATGAAGACGAAGAGGTAGTCGAAGAACCCTCCTCTGGTAAAGCGAAAAAGGGCAAGGGTGGTGGATTCGCCCTCTCTGACAAGATGGTCAAGATGCTCTTGGTTGTGGTTGGAATTGTTCTTTTAACCGTCTTTGTTGTCGTTATTTCTGTCGTTACTGTTCGAGTTGTTCAAAAAGGAACAACGGGCGGTATCGTCGTTGGACAGACAGAGGTATTAAGTCAAGTTCCTCCTCAACTCGCCTATTTTGATCTCATCCCAGAGATCCGTACGGCAACCAATGACGTCGAGCCGGGAACGGTTGTTGTTAATTTAAGGTTGGGATATCCTCCAGAAGACAAAGAGTTGCAGACTGAGTTGACGGCGGTCTATCCCCGTTTAACCGATATGATTCGCTCTTTTTTTAGTTCAAAGTCAAGGGTTGAGCTTCGCCCGCAAAATGAAAGAATCTTAAAAGAAGAGTTACTTTTGAGGGTAAATCAACTTTTAACGGGAAAGATCGAAGAGATCATCTTTTTAGATTTTCAAGTGATAGGGCTCTAGAATAAAAGAGGGTGAGTTCTCTCCAGTAGGACAAAGGTTTATAAGATGGCAGATATACTATCCCAAGATGATATTGACAATCTGCTGGCAAAGATTTCGACTGAAACACCTGCGTTAGAAGCAGACAGCTCCTCAGGAAGTTCGGCCTCTGATAAGGCAAAAGAGAAGAGCGGGCCAGCGATCGGCGCGAAGCGAAAGCGGGTTCGTCTCTACGATTTTAAGCGACCTGATAAATTTTCTAAAGAGCAGATGAGAACTCTCTCTATTATGCACGAGACCTTTGCTCGTCTCTGTACGACGACTCTCTCGGCTCAATTACGTAGCTTGGCGAATGTTCACGTTGCGTCGGTCGACCAATTAACCTATGACGAATTTATTCGTTCTATCCCCTCCCCAACGGTTATCTCTGTTGTGAATATGGATCCTCTCAAGGGATCGGCACTCTTGGAGATCGACCCCACTTTGACCTTCTCGATCGTCGAGCTTTTGCTCGGAGGAGAGGGAATTCCTCTGGGGGTTGATCGAGAGTTGACAGAGATTGAGCAGGCTGTCCTTGAGGGAGTTCTTGTCCGAATGCTGGGAAATATTCGTGAGGCGTGGGGACAGGTCGTTGATCTCAGACCAAGGCTGGGAAGAATTGAGACGAATCCTCAGTTTGCTCAGTTGGTTCCTCCGAGTGAGATTGTTGTTTTAATTACCCTCGAAACTCGAATCGAAGACGTTGAAGGGGTTATCAACTTCTGTATCCCATTTTTGACTCTAGAGCCTATTATTTCCAACTTCTCGGCTCAGTATTGGTATTCAAATGTTAAGAGTAGCGGAACAAGTGAAGAGATCGTTCGTATTCGAGAGAGTTTACTCGAAATGGAGGTTCCTGTTACCGCCGAAATTGGTCGAATGCCTATCATGCTCAAAGAGGTAGCTAACATGAAACGGGGAGATTTCTTACGAATCTATTCCCGTAAAATATCTGATGATCTCATTGTTCGTATTGGTGATGAGCCTAAGTATCTCGCCAGAGCGGGTGTTCTACCAGGTCACAGGGTCGGACTTCAAGTGACGGG
>CAZATZ010000008.1:0-1224 GCA_964488175.1 uncultured Spirochaetales bacterium | reverse complement strand
AGAATAAAGAAGAGAGAACCCTCTTTTCAAGAACCAATTGAGCAGAGAATCGTAGGCAGGGAGAGATGGATGGGTGATAACAGTTTAACAGCGGATGAACTTGATCAACTGTTGAATCAGGCGGGAGGTGACGTTGAGGAGTTGGCTCCTCTTGCTGAAGAAGAGAGCGACTCTCCCCTCTTGGCAGAGATGCAGAAGGCTCAAGCGGCGTGTATGTCGGGGTTGCAAGAATTTTTAGGAAAACCGGTTGAAAGTCCAAAATTTTCTGTTTCTCGCCGAAGCAAGGTCGATGTTCTCAACAGTGTAGGGACTCCTCTTGTCCGTCTTTCTTCCGATATTTCTGGTGATGCTTCGGGACAGGTTCAATTTCTTATTTCTGAAGAAAATGCTAAAAAGCTTCTCGCTCTTATCCTAGATCAAGAGCAGGAAACGTTAGATGCGGACTCTCTTCCTGGGCTTGATGAGGCCTTCTCTACTTATCTTAGTACCTTTATTACCTCTTTGGGTGGCGGTGGTGGTACCTCCTTTACCCCTAGCCCAGTCACCTCTGTCTTGGAGGGACCGGGAGAGACCGATCTCCCTCTTTCAGACTACGAGGTCGCTGAATACTCCTTTCAACTAGGAGATCTACCCGATCCTATCGTCTTTCATGAGATGTGGGAACCAGCTCTGGTTGAGGCGATGGCACCCGTCCCCGTGGCTGATGCCGCCGCCCCTGAGGGAATGGTCGGGGGAGCTCAACCACGGGGAGGAGGTAGTGCCACGGGGTATGTTCCCGTTGCCCAGACGGTTCAACTTCCCCCGTTAGCGTCTGAAGAGATGACTCCTGAGGGAAAACAGAATATCAATCTATTGATGGACGTAGAGATGGAGCTCTCCGTTGAGTTGGGACGAACTCATTGGAAAATCCGCGATATTTTGGGAATCGGAGAGGGAACGATTATTGAGTTGGAAAAACTCAATGGAGAACCGGTTGACGTCTTGGTAAATCGACGCTTGATAGCAAAAGGTGAGGTTGTTATTATCGATGAAAACTTCGGTGTACGAGTCACCGAGATCGTGACTCCTCTCGAACAGTTGGGCTACGGAACCCTCGCTTAAAAGGGTCTTTTTAACCTCTTATTAGGTACCCATACTTTATGGTCTATTTTTCTTCTCTTATTGGACAACTATGATCCGAATTCTCTTACTTCTTTTCCTCTTCTCTTTCTCCCTCTTTTCTCA